>DATFUE010000536.1:0-7589 GCA_035261165.1 Myxococcota bacterium | reverse complement strand
TACGGGCTGTTCCCGATGGCGTGTTACCTGATCGGAGCGGGACTCTTCGCGCGCTTCCGGCTCGACGAAGCGGGCTACGCCGAAATCCGCACCGAGCTCGACGCGCGGCGGTAGTCTTGTCTTATTGACTACGTTCGCCTTCGGCTCACTGCGCGCGGCTTCCCGATGATCGCGTGGGCACCCTACCCACGCTCCGCCGCTTGCGGGCCTCGCTCGGGACGGCCCTCGCTCGGCCGTCGCGTTGTTCAGCGGCGGGGTCGAGAAGACTCGGAGTGACCAAGCTCAGTCACTCATTCACTCACTCAAGCCGGGGAGCCCGGCGGGGGCCGGAGCCGGCTGAGGGGGGTCCCGTACTCGGGGGGACCCCCGAAGCGGCGACGGACACCGTCCGGGCGGCGCCACGGGATCCGAAGAAATGGAGCCCGAGCGCCGCCGGATGCCGACGAACCTCAGGCGTACCCGCCGGGTGAGGAGGCGCCGGCGACGCGCGGGCGGCGAGTCATATCGCTCCACGCCCGCCTTTGCCTTGGAGTCACCCGAAGGCGAGGGCGAGGCCCGCGCGCGGCCAGGGCGTCGAGACGAGCTTTCCGGTGGCGGAGAGCGTGATGTAGGCCGTCGCCAGGTCCTTGCCGCCGAAGCACAGGTTCGTCGTCAGCGGGTCGGGCATCGGCACGTGCTCTTGCTTGGACCCGTCGGGCGAGATGATCGTGATGCCGCCGTTCACGAGCGTCGCGACGCAGACGTTGCCCTCCGCGTCGACCGCGAGTGAGTCGAGTAGCTGCATGCCCGGCAAGCCCGCGAGCAGGTGTCCGCCGTTCGGCGACGCGTGCGGCGCGATCTCGCCCGGCGCCGACAGATTCCAGTAGAACACGCGGCCGGTGTGGGTCTCGGCGACGTAGACGCGCCGCCCGTCGGGCGAGAGCCCGACGCCGTTCGGCGCGTCCAGGGGGTACACCACTTCGCGTAGGGTCTTTCCGTCCGGGCGCGCGTAGTAGAGGCCGCCGCGATCGCGGTCGCGCGGGCGCGTCTTTCCGTGGTCGGTGAACCAGAAGCCGCCCGTGGCGTCGAAGACGAGGTCGTTCGGTCCGCGCAACGGGTTCCCGCCGCACTCGCGATAGAGCGTCTCGACCGCGCCGGTCGCGAGATCCACGCGCTGGATGCTTCCGCCCGCGTAGTCCGCGGGCTGATTGCCCGGCAACAGGAACGGGCCGATTTCGTGCCACTCGAAGCCGCCGTTGTTGCACACGTAGACCTTGCCGTCTGGCCCGACCGCCGCGCCGTTCGGGCCGCCGCCCGTGGTCGCGACGATCGAAGTCCGCCCGTCGGGGGACACGCGCGTCAGGGTTCCGCGCTTGATCTCGACGACCAGGACGCTGCCATCCGCCAGGGCAATCGGACCCTCGGGAAACTGCAGACCGTTCGCGAGCTCGCGCAATTCAGCCATTCCGCGAGCCTGTCACAGGGCGCAGGCGACCGGCAACAGCTGGACGGGCTTGCAGCCGAAGAATGGGCGAGACAGCACGCGCGGGATAAGGCATGCTACAGCGCGTGGGGAGGAGGCAGGGCGTTGAGCCGGGCCTCACTCTTCGAAGCTCGTCGCCTCCGACTCCTGCGGAAGCGAAGCTTGCAACCGGTTGCACGCGACCGGGACCGCGACGCGGCCCGACTGCCGGCCGCTTCTGAGGGAGCGCACAGGCGTGAGTGACCAGGACAAGATCTCCTCGAACGGCGACCGAAAAAGAAACGGCTCGAACGGCGGCGATCAGGGACTGACCGCGCGCCAGCAGCGCGCTCGCCACCAAGCGGCGCGCTACCGGCGAAAAGTCGAAGAGCGGCTGTTCGGCAAGAAAGCCGACCGGGGCAGACTGCGCCTCGAAGAGCGGCTGCGCGAAGCGGACGGACAGGACAACCTGCTGCGCAGCTTCCGCGAGTATGTGAAGGCGTTCGGCATGCCCGCGGACGTAGGTCTGCTGCTTCGCCTGCTCGATCTCGAGACGGAGCGCGACGTGTTGCAGGTGACCGACGAGATCGACCGGGTCGCCGACGCGCTCTCGCCGGAGCAGAAGTCGCTGCTGCGCAGCCGCCTGCGCAACCTCGAGATGTCGACTTCTTCGGATTCGGTTGCGGACGCAGCAGCCACCCTCATCGAACGGCTCTGACGTGCCCCAGCGCCCGTCCTGGATGACGGCGCTTCTCGGCTTCTGCGCGTTCATGACCTTCGCCTACGTGCCATACGACTTGTTCTGGAAGCCCGTCGCCCAGGACAAGGAGATCTGGCTCGGCTTCGCGCTGTCGGGCTGGGCCGCGAAGGCGACCGAGCCGCTGCACTGGGCGATCTACGCCGCAGGAACGTACGGCTTCTGGAGGATGCGGCCGTGGCTGCATCCGTGGGCGGCGCTCTATACGGCATCGGTCGCGATCGGGATGCTCGTCTGGGCGGTGAAGGACGCGCATGGCCCCGCCGCGATCGTCGGGATCGCCGCAGCCGTCGCGTTCGCGGCGCTGGCCCGCGCGCTGTGGCGCGCGCGTGACCGCTTCACCCCACGCGCCGAGCTCGCCAGAGGATAGAATGTCGCGCCACGGGAGGAGCTAGCGATGGCGATCGACTTCAGCTTGCCGCCGGACATCATCGAGCTGCGCACGCGCATCCGCGAGTTCATCGACAAAGAGGTCGAGCCCGTCGCGACGCGGCTCGAGAAGGTCGAGGATCGCGCGCAGTGGGGGCCGGAGATCATCCGGCTGCGCAAGCTCGCGCACGAGCGCGGCCTGTGGCTGCCGCACATGCCGAAGGAATACGGCGGCATGGGCCTCGGCGCGCTCGGCATCGCGACCATGTCGGCAGAGTGCGGTCGCGTGCCGCTGTCCGCGTTCATCATCAACTGTCAGGCGCCCGACGAGGGCAACATGCACACGCTGTTGCACTTCGCCTCGCCGATGCAGCGCGAGAAGTACCTGAAGCCGCTGTGCAACGGCTACGTGCGCTCGTGCTTCGCGATGACGGAGCCCGAGGTCGCGGGCAGTGATCCGACGGGAATCCAGACGTTCGCCGTGAGACACGGAGACAGCTGGCACGTCAATGGGCACAAGTGGTTCATCACGGGCGCGCGCGGCGCGAAGTTCGCGATCCTGATCGCCTGCACCGATCCCGACGCGAACCCGCCGCAGGCGCGGAACTCCGCGTTCATCGTCGACCTGCCGAACCCGGGCTTCGAGATCGTGCGCGACGTCCACACCATGGCCGGCGGTCACAACCACTGCGAGATCCGCATCAAGGACCTCGTCGTGCCGCACGAGAACATGCTCGGCCCGCAGGGCCAGGGCCACACGCTCGGGCAAGTCCGGCTCGGGCCGGCGCGACTCGCGCACTGCATGCGCTGGATCGGCCAGATCGAGAAGGCGCTCGACATGATGCTGGCGCGCAGCGAGGAGCGGATGCTGCACGGCGAGAAGCTCTCGGCCAAGCAGGGCATCCAGTGGAAGATCTCCGAGGCCGCCCTTGCGCTGTACCAGTGCAAGCTGATGGTGCTGCACTCCGCCTATCTGATCGAGACGAAGCAGCCGTTCCGCCAGGAGGTGTCGATGACGAAGTTCTTCGTCGCGAACACGCTCTGGAAGGTGCTCGATCAGGCGATCCAAGTGCACGGGGCGCTGGGTTACTCGTCGGACACGCCGCTCGAGCAGATGATGAAGAACGCGCGCTCGGCGCGGCTGGTCGACGGCGCGGACGAAGTGCACCTCACCCAGATCGCCAAGCACGTCCTCGACGCGTACCGCTCGGAAGGCTCGAGCCGGCGAGCGACGGGACTGGGATTGCTGTTCTGAACGTCCTGTTTCTGCTCGAGGGCGTGCCGGTCGGCAGGGGCGAGACGGACGTCCTGCGCCTCGCCGAGGAGCTGCGCGCGCGCGGTCACGGCGCCGTCATCGGCGCGTCCGGCGCGGCGTTCTTGCGCGGGGCGCGCGCCCACGGACACCAAACGATTTCGGTGCCGCGCGGCGTGCGCTTGCTCGCCGGCGTGCGCGCGATCGCGCGCGCGGTTCGCGACCATGAGATCGACGTGATGAACGCACAGTCACTGCGCATGACCGCGCTGGCGGGCGCGGCGCGGGGCATGCGGCTCGCCCGCGCGGGCCTCGTGACCAGCGTTTCGGACCTCGCCGACCGCGCGGCCGGCCGCGGCGCGCGACTCGTCTTGCAGCGTTTCCCCGACGAAGTGATCTTCGCATCGCGCTTTGAGCGCGACCGCCTCGCCGAGAGCTGGGGCCACGCGATCGGCCAGGTGATCCATCCGGGAGTCGACGTGCCGCGGCCCGGCGCGATCGAGCCCATCGATCTCGAGTCGAAGCACGGCGTACCCCGCGACGCGCGCGTGATTGGCTACGTGGGCGCGCTCTCACCGCAGAAGGCCGTGGGCGACGCGGTCGCCGCCCTGGTGCGGCTCCCCGACGACGTCTGCCTGTGCATCGTCGGCGAAGGTGCAGAGGAGGGCGCGCTGCGCGCCGAGGCGCGGCGGCGCGGCGTCGAGCGGCGCGTCGTGTTCGCGGGCGGCAGCCAAGAGGTCCAGCGCTACATGATCAGCTTCACGGCGCTCGTGCTCCCGTCGCGCCGGGAAGTGCTGCCCTTCACGCTGCTCGAGGCCGCGGCGCTCGCCATCCCGGTGATCGCCGCCGACGTCGGCGGTGTGCGCGAGATCGTCGACCCGCGCGAGACGGGCCTCTTGTACCCGACCGGCGACGTCGACGGGCTGGTGCGCGCGATCCGCGGGATCCTCGACGATCCGTCGCGGGCCGCTACGCTCGGCTGCGCCTCGCGCGAACGAGTGGCCGGAGCGTTCGGCGCGCGGCGCTTCGTCGACGAGACCGAGGCGTTGTTCGCGCGCGTCGCGCAACCGGAGCGGGGAGCGCGACGTTGAGCGCTCCCGAGCGGGCGACGCTCCCGAAGCTCGGGCCTCTCGCCGTGGTGCTGTCGCGATTCCCGTCCGTCACCGAGACATTCATCCTGCGCGAGGTCGTCGAGCTCGATCGCGCGGGGATCGAGGTCGTGTTCGTGCCCTTGCTGCGCGAGCCGCCCCCGCCGGTCATGCACGCGGAGGGCGTCGCCTGGGACCGCCGCGCGCTCTACACGCCGTTCGTGAGTGGCCCGATCCTCGCGGCGAACCTGCGCGTGGTCGCGAGTCGGCCGTGGCTCTGGCTGCAGACGTTCCTCGCTCTGCTCGCGGAGTCGGTAACGTCCTGGAACGCCTTTTCCGGCACGCTCGGGATCTACCTGAAGTCCGTCTACTACGGGCAAGAGCTGCGCGCGCGCGGCGTGAATCACATCCATGCGCACTTCGCGACTCACCCGGCGACGGCCGCCTACGTGATGTCGCGCGTCCGGCGCAGGGGCGACCGCGAGATCCCCTACAGCCTGACCGTCCACGCGCACGACATCTTCTTGCACACGGCAGGTTTGGCGCGGAAGCTCGCGGGCGCGAGCTTCGTCCGCACGATCTCCCAGTTCAACGCCGATTTCCTGCTGGAGCGCTTCGCGCGCGGGCGCTTCGCAGTGACTCGCGAGAAGTTCCGTGTGATTCACTGCGGCATCGAGCCGGGCCGTTACGCGAGCCGGCCGCTCGGGGGCGTGCCCGGGCGCGACCGGCCCGCGCGCCTGCTCACGGTCGCGCAGCTGAAGCCGTACAAGGGGATCGCGTTCTTGATCGCGGCTGCGCAGCGCTTGCGGGAACAGGGCATCGACGTGCGCTGCGAAGTGATCGGCGGCGGCCCGCTGCGTGCGGAGCTCGAGAGCGCCATCGAGCGCGCGGACCAGAGCGAGCGCTTCCACCTGCTCGGGCCCCGGACTCAGGCCGAGGTGGCGGATGCGCTTGCGAGCGCGGATCTCTTCGTGCTGCCCAGCATCGTCGAGCCGGACGGGAAGATGGAGGGCATCCCGGTCGCGCTGATGGAGGCGCTGGCGGCCGGCGTGCCGACCGTCGCGACGCGGCTCTCGGGCATCCCCGAGCTCGTCATCGACGGACGCACCGGCTACGTCGTGCCCCCGGCGGACGCGGAGTCACTCGCGGCGGCGATCGCGCGAGCGCTCTCCGAGCCGGAGAGGGCGCGCGCGCTGGCGCAGGCGGGGCGTGCATGGGTGGAGGAAGAGTTCGAGATCCGAGGCTGCATGAAGCGGCTCGTCGCCGCCGTGAGCAGCGGATCGTGACGAGCAGAAAGAAGAGCGGGCACACATGAACTACGAGCAGATCCTCTACAGCGTCGACGACCGCGTTCTCACCCTCACCTTGAGCCGGCCGGAGAAGCTGAACGCATTCACCGCACAGATGCTCGCCGAAATGCTCGACGCGCTCGACCGCGCCGACGCCGACGACGACGTGCGCGCGATCATCGTCACCGGCAGCGGGCGCGCGTTCTGTGCGGGCGCCGATCTGTCGAGCGGCTCGGGCACGTTCGACGCGCGCGCGGGCGCCGGAGGCGTCGGCATCGAGCAGCGGCGCGACGGCGGCGGGCGACTCACTCTGCGCATCTACGACTGCAAGAAGCCGATCATCGCGGCGATCAACGGACCGGCCGTCGGGGTGGGAGTCACGATGACTCTGCCGATGGACGTGCGCCTCGCCTCCCAGGACGCGCGCTTCGGCTTCGTGTTCGCGCGCCGCGGGATCTGCCTGGAGGCGGCGTCGAGTTGGTTCCTGCCGCGCGTCGTGGGCGTCTCACGCGCGCTCGAGTGGGGCTTCAGCGGGCGAGTGTTTCCTGCGAGCGAGGCGCTCGCCGCCGGGCTCGTGCGCAGCCTGCACGCGCCGAACGATCTACTCCCCGCAGCGCGCGAGCTGGCGCGCGAGATCGCCGACAACACCTCCGCGATCTCGGTCGCGATGACGCGCCAGCTCGTCTGGAAGATGCTCGGCGCGGATCACCCGATGGAGGCGCACAAGCTCGACTCGCGCGCGATCAGCGCGCTCGGCCAGAGCGCGGACGCGCACGAGGGCGTCGGCGCGTTCCTCGAGAAGCGCCCGGCGAACTTCCGCCAGCGCCCGAGCGCGGACATGCCGGCGTTCTATCCCTGGTGGACCGAGCGGAAGTTCGAGTAGCTGCAGTCTCTGCGCGGCTAGGCTTTGGCCGACGCGCGGCTCGACACTTCCTGGTGCCAGCGAGTCAGGTTCTTCTGCTCAGGCGCGATGCGGATGTTGGTCGCGCGGCCGAAGTCGATCGCGCACAGCGTGGTAATGTCCGCGACGCTGTACTCGTCGCCCGCGACGAACTTGCGGCTGGCGAGCTGACCGTCGAGCCACGCCATGCGCGACAGTGCGTTCTCCTTGCAGATCGAACCCCACTCGGGAACTTGCTTGATGCGGCCTTTGAAGAAGTCGTGCGTGTGCTGGAAGGAACCCGAGACGAGCGCGAACAGCCCGAGCTCCATGCGCCGCTGCCACATCTCGATCTCCGCGCGGTCTTTCGCTCCGTTCCCGAAGAGTGACGGCTTGGGGTTCTGCTCCTCGAAGTAGCGGCAGATCGCGATCGACTCGGCGATATGTGTGCCGTCGTCGAGCTCGAGCACCGGCAAGCCGCCGAACGGATTCTTGGCGAGAAATGGGGGCTGG
>DATFUE010000535.1:0-3448 GCA_035261165.1 Myxococcota bacterium | reverse complement strand
GCGCGGCACCAGGATCGCGTTCACACCGTCTTCCAGGAGCGTCGGGACCCCGCCTGCCGCGGTCGTCACGACCGGGAGACCGGCCGCCATGGCCTCGAAGATCACCTGCGGGAAGCCCTCGGTGGCGGACGAGTGGACCAGCAGGTCGGCGGCCTCGTAGAGCCGCCGCAGCTCGGGTCCTAGCGGGACGTACCCATGGAAGCGGACTCGGTCCCCGACACCCAGCTGGGCGGCGAGCTTCTCGACCTCAGCGAGGAGGGGCCCTCGGCCTACCACGTCGAGCTGCAGCGAGCCCGGCCGGCGGTCGCAGAGATCTCGAAAGCTCGCCAGCAGCAGGTCTGGTCGCTTCTCGCGATCGACCCTGCCGACCCATAGCAGCCGAGTGGCGCAGGCGTCCGAGACGCCGCGAGCCGCTCGCGGCCGAATCGCCGCGGCTCGAACCGTCGAGATCAGGATCGCGTGGACGGGACTGCGAGGCCTCTGATACCTCCGTGCGACCACGTCCGCTACGGCAAAGGTCAGCGTCGTCCGTGACAGCCGGACGAATACCCCTTCGAACAGCCAGGCAGCGAAACGCACGCGTCGACGCCGACCGAGTGGCGCTCGGTACTTCACCAATTCTTGGAGATCCGCGCGCGCCATGAAGGCGATGCGTTTTCCGCGCAGCCTTCCGACACACCACAAGACGAGGGTCCACGGGTGCGGAATGGTGAGCAGCATCGCGTCGCAGCGCCCGACGGGCTCCCAGATCCGACGAGCCAGACGCGGAAGTCCGCGCAGGACCTCACCCGTGGAGTAGAGACTCGAGAAGGGAGGAAGCGCGTGAAACACGATCTTCTTCGCCTCTTCGCAGCGATAGCGCGGCGTCTGGTCATCCGTCTGCATTCGGCCGAGGACCACCAGCTCCGCGAAGCGCTCGCCGAGGCTCTGGAGAAAGATCCAGAACGCGTCCTGACAGTAGATCCCGTCGGGTCCCTGGGCGTACGGGAGATCGAAGAAGACGAGGAGTCTCTCCGCCCGCGCTTCCTCACGCCTCACGCGCGAGCGTCCGTATCTGCTCCGAGTCGCGTCGGTCGGACCGCGCCAGGCCCCACAGGTATCCGGTGCCGAGACCCGCGTGAAGCACGAAGAAGACCGCCGGAAGTGCCGGCAGCAGCCGCGGCCTTCGAGCCGCGATCGCAAGCGAGGCGGCGATCGACGTCGCGAGATACACGGCGTACGGCGCAACCGCGGCGAGCATGAGCCACTCCGGGAGCAGCGGAGTCACACAGAGTGCAACCCCGCCTGCGACGAAGACGCCCGCGACGACCGGGCCGAGCGTGAGCGTGCCCGCGCGTTTGCGCTGCACGTCGGCCCAGCCGACGCCGTAGCGGAACATCTGTCGCCAGAGCCCGGCGAGCGAGCGGCGCGGCTCGTATTGGACGGCCAGCTTTGGGCTCGTCCAGCACGACAGACCCTCGGTCCGGATGCGCCCGTTGAACTCGACATCCTCGCAGGCATCGAAGCTGGGATCGAAGTTGCCGACGCGCTGGAAGACCGAGCGGCGGTACATGGCCCCCGCGCTCCGCGGATCGGCGGGGTGCTCGGCGGTGTCCCAGAGCGTCGAGCCCAGGTTGTGACCGAAGCGCGAGGCGCGTGCCGCGCAGATTGCCTCGGTCCAGTAAGTCGGGTCGCGAGCGACGAGTGGCGCCGGGCGCGCCAGGCAGTCGGCGCCCGTGCGCTCGAAGAGCGCGACCATGTCGCGCAGCAGGCTCGAGCTCGGAATCCGGCAGTGCCCGTCGATGATTGCGACGAGCTCACCGGTCGCCGCCTCCACTCCGATCGCGCGCCCGGCCGAGGAGAGTCGTCGAGGGTTCCGCAACAGTCGCACTCGCGGATCGCGGCTCGCCGTGGCGAGAGCCCGGGATCGCGTGTCGTCGGTGCTTCCGCCGTCCACGACGAGCACTTCGAGGCTCGCTTCGCGGCCATCCTCGAGGTCGAGGCTCTGGCGCAGGAGATCGTCGAGGGCAAGCTGGATGAATTGGCCCTCCTGGTACACGGGCATGATGACGCTGATCCGGGGCCCCATGACTCAGGTCTCCGAGTCGACGCTCGAGCCGCGCAGGCGCCAGCGCAGCACACGCCACGCGAGCCACACGGGTGGCACCGTGTTCCGTCGCCACATCCGACGTGGCTCGATGAGCCAACGAAAGAGCCACTCCAGCCGCACGCGCCGCATCCAGCGCGGAGCCCGGGGCTTGGCGCCGGAGAGGAAATCGAAGAGGCCGCCGATGGTCCAGATCAACTTCGCGCCGAGAAGCCTCTGGTAGTCGAGGGCGAAGCCTTCCTGACGCGGGCAGCCCATGCCGATGAGCAGGAGGTCTGGCTGGCTCAGACGCACCCGCTCGACGACTGAGTCGACGGTCTCGCGAGAGAAGTATCCGTCTTGGACTCCGGCGAGGACGACACCCGGGAACTCCCGGAGTGTCTGCTCCGCCGCCCTGTGCACGACGGCTGAGGTCGAACCCAGGAAGAAGACCCGCAGCCGCTCGGCAGCCGCGCGCCGCATGACGAGCGGGAACAAGTCCGTGCCGCTCACATCGCGCACCCAGCCCTGGCCGAATGCCCGGGCCGCGAGCTTCAAGCCGATCCCGTCGAAGATCAGCTCGAGCTCCGGGGTTCTCGAGCCAGCTCCTCGGCTCCAATGGCACAGCTCGTAGTAGTTGTTCAAGTTGACGTGCGCGACGACGACGGAGGAGCTGCCCCGAGCCCGCGCGATCAGCCAATCGGCGACCTCTTCGTGCTCGCCGCTGAGCAGCCGCAACCCGGCGAGATCGACCGCGCGCAGCGCGTGCGGCGGCGCGGGGCATCCGCTGGATTCGATCTGGAGCGCGCGCGAAGTCACTCTCGGACTCGCCGGTGCAGCCGTCCGACCGCGCGCGCCGCGAGGGAAGAGGGCAGCGATCGCAGCAGCAGGGAGAGGATGCGGTTCGCGGCACCTGGAACGCAGAGTCTCTTGCCCGACTCGAGGGCGCGGAGCGCCGATTCGGCCACCTCGTCCGCCGAGAGCGCGCGCTTCCCCCGGAGCTGCCGCTCCTTGGGCCAGCCCGAGCGTTCCGCGAACGCCGTCTCGGTTCTTCCGGGGCAGAGGATGGTCAGCGAAACGCCCGAGCCCTCGAGCTCGACGGCGAGTGACTGCGCCAGCGAGAGCACGTACGCCTTGCTGGCCGCGTAGACGGTCGTCCAGGGGCCGGGCGCAAATGCCGCGGTCGAGGCCACCATCAGGATCTTCCCGCTGCCCCGGGCGCGCATCGCGGGGAGCAGGCGGTGAGTCAGCTCGGTCAATGCGCGGACGTTCAGATCGAGAATCTGCGCCAGAGCTTCCCACTTGGCATCGGCGAAGTCACCGAAATTGCCCGAGCCCGCGTCGTTCACGAGTATGTCGATCGAGAGCCCGCGCTCGGCTGCG
>DATFUE010000534.1:0-7500 GCA_035261165.1 Myxococcota bacterium | reverse complement strand
GAGCCGGTCCTGGTGGAGCGCCTGCAGCGCGCGCGCCACCGCTTCGTGCCGGGCCGCGCGGATTTCCTGGAGCTGCGAGCCGTACGCGACCTCCTGGGTGAGCGGGTGCTTGAACGCGAAGTGACTGGCGCCGTCGGGGTGGATCAGGTCGGCGCGCTGGAGCGTGCGCAGTGACTCAGGCAGCGCGGCCGCGTCGTCGCCCAGAACCGCGCGCAGCAGCGACTCCTCGAAGCGCTTGCCCGCGACCGCGGCGATCTGCAGCGCGCGCTTCGCGCCGGCGGGCAGCGAGTCGACGCGCGCCGTGACCAGGGACTGCACGGTCGCGGGGATGCGGATCTCGTCGACCTCGCGCACCAGGCGCATGCCGTTGCGTTCGCGCGCCAGCGCCCCCTGCTCGACGAGAGCCTGCACGATCTCTTCCGCGAACAGGGGGTTGCCGGCGGCGCGCGCGTTCACCAGCGCGCACACCTCGGCGAGCGCCGGGTCGCCGCCGACCAGCCCGCGCAACAGCGAGTCACTCGCCTGCGCCGACAGCGGCGCGAGCTCGATCCGCTCGAAGTAGGACGCGCTCATCCACGGCGCCTCGTACTCGGGCCGCGCGTTCAACAGCAGGAGCGTGCGCGTGAAGCCGACCGCGTCGGCCAGCCGCGCGAGGAACGCCTCGCTCTCGGCATCGATCCACTGCACGTCGTCGAGCAACAGCACGGTCGGCTCGCGCGCGCTCTGTGCCTGGACCAGGCCGCAGGCGAGCGCGAACAGGCGATCGCGGCGCTCCGCCGGGGGCAGCGCCGGCAGGGCGTCCTTCGGATGCGCGAGGCCGAGGAAGCTCAGCACGAGCGCGTGGTCCTCCTCGGAGGCGGAGCGCAGCTGCTTCAGCTGCGCGCGCACCTGTTTGCGGCTTGCCGCGGGCCGCCCGGCCGCAGTGACTTCGAAGAAGCTGCGCAGCAGATCGCGCAGGACGGTGAAGGCGAGCGTTCGACCGTGCGACGGACAGTGCGCCTCCGCGACCGCGATCTTCTGCGCGCGCCAGCGCGAGATGCTGTCGTGACACAGCCGGCTCTTGCCGACGCCGGGTGGGCCGACGACGCAGACCACGCGGCCGTCGCTCGCCTCGGCTCGCGCGAGCGCGCGGTCGAGCGCCTCGACCTCCGCCTCGCGACCCACGAAGCGCGAGAAACCGCGCGCTCGCGATGCCTGAATGCGCGAGCGCGCGACTCCGGAGCCGACCAGCGCGAACGTCTTCACCATCCCGCGCACGCCCTTCACGCGGATCTTGCCCAGGGGCTCGAGCTCGAAATAGTCGGCGACCAGCGCCGCGGTGTGTCCCGTCAGGTAGATGCGCCCGGCCACGGCGTTCTGCTGCATGCGCGCCGCGAGCCCGACCGTGTGACCCTGCGCGGTGTAGTCCATGCGCAGGTCGTCGCCGATCGCGCCGACCACCACCTCTCCCGAGTTCACGCCCACGCGCACGCTGAAGCGCAGCCCGGTGGCCTGTCGCAGCTCTGCGGCGAACTCGCGCACCTGTTCGGCGATGGCGAGCGCCGCGTGACAGGCGCGCTGCGCGTGATCCTCGTGGGCGATCGGCGCGCCAAAGAGCGCCATCACGCCGTCGCCCGTGTACTGATTGACGGTGCCCTCGAAGCGGTGGATGGCATCGGCCAGCAGCGCGAAGAAGCGGTCGAGGACCCGGTGCCAGGCCTCCGCATCGACGCGCGCGGCGAGCCGCATGGAGTCCTTCACGTCGACGAACAGGACCGTGACCTGCTTGCGCTCGCCCTCGAGCGCGCTCCGTGAGCGCAGGATCTTCTCGGCGAGGTGGTTGGGCGTATAAGTGCGGGGCTGCGTCATGGAAGCTCGAGGCCGCGGATGATACTGCCCGGGGAACGCACAGCGCTCGCCTGTGAAGCGAGCAGCGCGCTGTCGCGGAGCGGGTCGGGCGAACGCCTCCCGAGGCACGCTTCTTGCCCCACGCGAGAACGGCGCGGTCCGCCGGGAGAGCCCGATTGCAGTAGCCTGTCGCCGTGTCCACTGAGTCACTGGCCGTGAGCACGGTCGAGGCGGACATCGAGCTGCTGAGCGCGTCGCTCGACGCGGCAACGCGCGAGCTCTCCGGAGCCTCGACCCTCGCCCAGGTGCGGGCGCTGCGCGAGGCGGCCGTCGAGCTGCGCCAGCCGGGGGCGCCGAAGGACGCGCGCAGGCGCTTCGCCGAGGCGGTCGCGGCGCTCGACGGCGAGGCGCTCGCCGAGGTGGCGCGCGCCGTCACCCACTGGTTCCACCTGGTGAACGCGGCCGAAGAGGTGCAGCGCGTGCGCTTGCTGCGCCGCTACGACCGGGCGCACCCCGCGCGGCACTCGCTCGCGGACGCGCTGCGCGAGATGGTGGACGCGGGCCTCGGGGTGGGCGAGGTGCGGGCGCAGCTCGACCGCCTGTTCGTCATGCCCGTGCTCACCGCGCACCCGACCGAGTCGCGGCGGCGCACCGTGCGCGATCACGTCGCCGAGATCGGGAGCCTCCTCGACTCACTCGGGCGCAGCGCGGGACCGCGCGTCGCCGAGGGCCTGCGCGCCCAGCTCGAGCAGACGGTGCTCGTGCTCTCGCGCACCGAGGAGTCCCGCGCGACCAAGCCGGCGCCGCGCGACGAGCTCGAGGCAGGGCTCGACGTGTTCGCGCGCACGCTCTTCGACGCCACGCCGGCGCTGTACCGCGAGCTCGAGGACGTGCTCGCGCGGCTCTTCCCGGGCCAGGACTGGCTCGGCCTGGGCGAGGGCGGACCGACGGATTGGCCGGTGCCGTCCTTCCTGCGCTGGGGCAGCTGGATCGGCGGCGACCGCGACGGCAACCCCTTCGTCACCGCGCACGTGACGCGCACCGCGCTCGAGCGGCAGCGGGCGCTCGCGCTCGAGAGACACCTTGCCGACGCGCAGCTGCTCGGGCGCGCGCTCTCGGTTTCCTCGCGGCGCGCGCCGCGTCCCGGCGGGCTCTCGGTCCTGGTCGAGTCACTGGAGCGCGACCGCGCGCGCTTCCCCGAGATCGCGGCGCGCGTGCAGCGCTTCACGGTGTTCGAGCCGTGGCGCGAGAAGCTCTGGTACATCGGCGCGCGGCTGCGCGCGACGCTCGCGCGCGGCGACTCGTCGTACGTCGACGCGGCGGGCTACCAGCGCGACCTCTGGCTGCTGGAGTGCAGCCTGCTCGCGAGCGGCTACGGCCGGCTCGCCCTCGGGCGGCTGCGCGACTGCCGGCGGCGCGCCGACGTGTTCGGCTTCCACCTGGCGAGTCTCGATCTGCGCCAGCACTCGGGCGTGCACGAGCGCGTGGTCACGGAGCTGCTGGAGGCGACCGGCCTGATGCGCGCGCGCGGCTACGCCGAGATGGACGAGGCGCGCCGCTGCCGCGTGCTCGGCGACCTGCTCGCGCGGCCCGAGTCGCTGGCGCCGCCGTCGCGCGCGGCGCTCTCGGCCGAGACTCAGGACTTGCTCGCGACCCTGGACATGGTCGGCCGCGCGCGCCGCGAGCAGGGGCCCCGCGCCTGTGAGCGCTACATCGTCAGCTTCACCAGCACGCTCTCGGATCTGCTCGAGGTGCTGTTCCTGCAGCGCGCCGCGGGGCTGGCGCCGGGCGAGCTGCGGCCGGTCCCGCTCCTGGAGCAGCTCGAGGACCTGTCGAACGCGCGGCCGCTCGCCGAGCAGATGCTCGCCTCGCCGCACGTCTCCGCGGCCATCGGGCGCGAGCTCGAGGTGATGATCGGCTACTCCGATTCGTGCAAGCAGGTCGGCTACGTGACGAGTCAGGTGGCGCTGCGCCGCGCGCAGCACGCGCTGGCCGACGTGGCCGAGCACGCGGGCCTGAAGCTCACGATCTTCCACGGCCGGGGCGGCGCGATCGGGCGCGGCGGCGGGCCGGCGCACGACACGATTCGCGCGCAGCCCGAGCGCGCGCTGCGCGGGCGCCTGCGCGTGACGGAGCAGGGCGAGACGATCAACACGCGCTACTCGCACCTCGAGGTCGCGCAGCGCGACCTCGAGCAGTCGATCTCGGCGGTGCTGCTCTCGGGTCTCGCCGAGCGCGCGCCGGTTCCGCGCGCCGAGCTGGCCGCGCGCGACGCGATCTTCGACGAAGCCGCAAAGCTGGCGCTGCGCAGCTACGAGGAGCTGCTCGCGGATCCCGATCGCCTGGCGCGCTACGCGCAGGCCGCGACCCCGATCATGGAAGTGACTGCGCTGCCGATCGGCTCGCGGCCGAGCTCGCGCCGGCCGGGCCTGGCGCTCGCCGACCTGCGCGCGATTCCCTGGGTGTTCTCGTGGAACCAGAGCCGGCACGGAATTCCCGGCTGGTTCGGGCTGGGCTCGGCGCTCGCGGCGCTGATCGCGCAGCTCGGGCTCGGGCGCCTGCGCGAGCTGTATCGCGCCTCGCCGTTCTTCCGCGCGCTCCTCGACAACGCACAGATCGCGCTGGCGCGCGCGGACATCGACGTCGCGGAGTGTTACGCGGCGCTGGCCGACGAGGACGCACGCCAGCTCTTCCCGCTGATTCGCGCCGAGTGGGAGCGCACGATCGGAGCCGTGCTCGCGGTCGCAGAGCAGGACGAGATACTCGGCCATCGCCCGCACATCCTGGCGACGGTGCGGCGCCGCAACCCGTCGGTGGACGTGCTGTCGCACGCGCAGATCGAGTTCCTGCGCCGACTCGGTCGGGCCGGAAGCGACGTCGAGCGCGAGCGTTTGCGCGAAGCGCTCTTCACGACGATCAACGGCATCGCCGCCGGGCTGCAGACCGCGGGCTGAGCGCGTTTCAGGGCCGCGAGACTGACTCGTGGAGCGTGATTGAAGGAAATACAGGCCGATTGTGGAAATGCCGCCGGGGCGGGACGGGGCGGCCGGACTCGGCCTCCGAGGGGGCTGCGGCACGGCGTTTGCTCGAGCGCCCGGTCATGAATACCTCGTCGAACCCTTGGCGTACGGGAGTGATCGTGACCGCGATTTCCATGGCTTCGCTGCTCGCGCTCGGCGCGGGCGCGTACGCGCTGCGCAAGAGCCCGCCGCTGCGCGCGGCGGCGTCGACCGGAACCGCGCGGCAGGCGCAGCGAGCGGTCGTCGAAGACTGCAACCAGTACGCTGCCCTCGCGCGGCGAGACACCGGCCGCATCGTGCGCGACGGCGCGGTCGGCGGGGCAGTCGGTGCGGGTGTTGGAGCGGCCGGCGGCGCGATCGCCGACGGCGGGAAGGGCGCCGGGAAGGGCGCCGGCATCGGCGCGCTGGTCGGCGCCACGATCGGCGCGCTGCGCGGCCTGAACGAGGAGAACCAGAAGTCCGAAGCCGCCCGCACCGCGTACGCGGACTGTCTCGCGCGCCGCGGCTACTAGCGATGAACACCGAATTGCGTAGCGCGCGAAAGTCTCTGTCGAACGCCGCGGTCGCCTTGGTCGCGGCGGCCGCCCTGCAGGGCGCGGGCTGTGCGCTGTTCGTCGGCGGAGCCGTCGGAGACGCGGCCGGCGGGGGCGCCGCCGCGGCGAGGGATCGCGGCCATCCCCCGATGAGCTACGTCGGGTGGGTGCTGGCCAGCGCCGTCTACTTCCCCGCGAAGGTGGCGTTCGCGGTCGGGGGCGCGATCACCAGCGGGGTCGCCTACGTCGCGGCGCTCGGGAACCCCGAGCCTTCGCGCGAGATCTGGGACGCCAGCCTCGAGGGCGACTACTGACGCCCAGCATGATCGAGGGCCGCGAGGCCATGGACTTCGTCGGCTCCTGAGCCCTTTCGCAGCGCCCGCGGACGCGACAGAATGGCGTGCACACCGGAGGGCACGACCATGATCCGCTGCAACGGCGTCCATCACCTGGCGATCTCGACGGCCGACATCAAGGCGCAGATCGAGTTCATGAACGACGTCCTCGGCATGGAGCTCGTGGCGCTCTACTGGATGCACGGCGTCGAAGGCGCGTGGCACGGCTTCCTGAAGCTCGACGATCACTCCTACATCGCGTTCGTGCAGACGCCTGCGATCGCCAAGATCGGGCGCGAGCTCGGTGTGTCGCACTCGGGCAGCCCGGGAGGGCTGTCCGCGGGCGGGACGATGCAGCACCTCGCGTTCAACGTGGACACGCTCGAGGAGCTGCTCGCCTTCCGCGACCGCATCCGCTCGCGCGGCGTGAGCGTGATCGGCCCGATCCACCACGGGCTGTGTGACTCGATCTACTTCGCCGGACCCGAGGATCTCTCGCTCGAGATCGCGACCTCCGAGCGCGCGATCGACGGGCGCGCCTGGATCGATCCCGAGGTCGTCGCGCTCGCGAGCATCTCGCCCGCGGAGCTGGCGCGCTTCCGCGCGCCCGAGCCCGTATCACTCACCGGCGGAGTGCGCGCGCAGCCGCCGCTAGACACCTCGAAGCCGACCATGCGCGGCTGGCCGCCGGGCGTGTACGAGCAGCTCGCCGCGCTCTCCGACGCGGAGTTCACCGCGCGCATGAGCGAGACGGAGCCCCCGGTGAAGGTCGAGGACTAGCGGGCATCGCTCGCGGGCACGGCCTCGAAGTCCTCGAGCGCGAGGCGGCGGGTGCGCCACCAGTACTGGAAGGTGAAGTACGGCCAGAGCGTGCCGTTGTAGCCGTCCGCGTCCAGGTACCAGCTGTGACAGCCGGAGCTCCACACCGAGCGGCGCATGCGCCGCTGCAGCCTCGCAGTGAACTTCGCCTGCGCGGACTCGAGCACGTCGAGATACGCGAGCTTGCGCCGGCGCACGGTCTCGATCGCCTGCAGCGCGTGCCGCGCCTGCGCCTCGATCATGAAGATCATCGAGTTGTGACCGAGGCCGGTGTTCGGCCCCATCATCAGATACAGGTTCGGGAAGCCGTGCAGGGTGATGCCGAGATAGGTGCCCGCGCGCGCCTGCACCGCCTGGTCGAGGGTGCGGCCGTCGCGTCCGACGATGCGCAGGTTCGTGAGATAGTCGCCGACCATGAAGCCGGTGCCGCAGATGATCGCGTCCGCCGGATGCTCCACGCCGTCGCGGGTCTGGATGCCCTTGGGCGTGATGCGCTCGATGGCCGCGGTGACGAGCTCCACGTTCGGCCGCTGCAGCGCGGCGTAGTAATCGTTCGAGAGCAGGATGCGCTTACACCCGAGGGTGTAGCCCGGGGTCAGCTTCGCGCGCAGGTCGCGGTCGCGCACCTGGTGGGCGAGATATCGCCGCAGCGGCCGCTCGAGCAGCTTCAGCAGCCGCGGGCTCACGACGAAGCCGAGCGCCAGCAGCTCCGCCGTCCAGTACAACCGCGCGCGGTGCAGCCAGTGGAGCGGGCGGAAGCGGCGGAGCCGGCTCTGGCGCCCGGGGGAGATCGCGTGATCCGGCTTCGGCGCGATCCACGGCGCGGTGCGCTGAAAGACCTGCAGCTTCTCGACCTCCGGCGCGATCTCGGGCACGAACTGAATCGAGCTCGCGCCGGTGCCGATCACCGCGACTCGCTTGCCCGCGAGCTCGAGCTCGTGGTCCCACTCGGCCGAGTGGAACAGG
>DATFUE010000533.1:0-4187 GCA_035261165.1 Myxococcota bacterium | reverse complement strand
CCCTCCGGCGCCGCGCCGTCGGACTGCACCTTCTTCCAGCCGTCCTTGGTCTCGAGCACGCGCACTTCCTGGCCCTTCTTCAAGGTGCCCAGCACGGTTCCTTTGGCGCTCGGCAGCGCCCGCACATTCAAGCTCTTCGCCATCACGACCTGCATCGGCAGCATCGCGACCTCGCCGGCCGCCTCCGCCGAAGCGCCCGTGGGCTCGGCGCCGCCATCGGCGTGCTTACACCCAAAAGTGACGCCCGCCGCCAGCAACACCAAACCGAGACATGCGATTCTCATGGAAGACACGGTTTCCCCCTCTTTTTCTGACCCCGGCGGCGAAGATGCCCGCCCGGGCCGGGGAGATCAACTCGCGCGGGGAGCGCGACCCGAGGAGCGTGCTGAGAGGTGACTCCCTCGCCTTTTCACCGTGGATTGGTCGCCCGCGCACTGGCTCGACTCCAGCAGGGCGTGCGGGAGAGGTCCAGGCGCATCCCCTGGCGCGGCGGCCAACCCTCGGCCATGCTGCATCTCCGGCGACCGGGCGCCGAAGTAGCTGCCAAGAGGGACGCGTTGAACATCCTCGGGATCTCGGCCTTTTACCACGACAGCGCAGCGTGCCTGGTGCGCGACGGAGAGATCATTGCCGCCGCCCAGGAAGAGCGCTTCACGCGCAAGAAGCACGACTACCGCTTCCCGGCCAAGGCGATCGAGTACTGCCTGGCCGAGGGCGGCATCGGGCCCGAGCAGCTCGACCTGGTCGCGTTCTACGACAAGCCGCTGCTCAAATTCGACCGGCTGCTCGAGACCTACGTGTCGTACGCCCCGCTCGGCTTCCGGCTGTTCCTGATGGGCCTGCCGCTGTGGCTGAAGCAGAAGCTGTACACGCCGCGCGAGCTCGATCAGGGGCTGCAGAGCCGCTACAAGGGCCGATACGTGTTTCTCGAGCACCACGAGTCACACGCGGCCAGCGCGTTCTTTCCCTCGCCCTTCGACGAAGCCGCGATCCTGACACTGGACGGGGTCGGCGAGTGGGCCACGGGCAGCATCTCCGTCGGCCGGGGCAACCAGATCCGGATGCTGAAGGAGCTGCGCTTCCCGCACTCCCTGGGCCTGCTCTACTCCGCGTTCACCTACTTCACCGGCTTCAAGGTGAACAGCGGCGAGTACAAGCTGATGGGCCTCGCGCCGTACGGCGAGCCGATCTACGCGGACCTGATCCGCGAGAAGATGCTCGACGTGAAGCCCGACGGCTCGTTCCGCATGGACATGTCGTACTTCGCGTACACGCACAAGGACGTGATGACGGCGGCGAAGTTCGACCGCCTCTTCGGCCCGCCGCGCGCGGCCGAGAGCCCGATCACGCAGCGCGAGATGGATCTCGCCGCGTCGATCCAGCTCGTGACCGAGGAGATCATGCTCAAGATCGCGAGCTACGCGCACGAGCTGACGGGCCTTCCGAACCTGTGTCTCGCCGGCGGCGTGGCCCTGAACTGCGTCGGCAACGGGAAGATCCTGCGCGAGGGTCCCTTCGATCAGGTCTGGATCCAGCCGGCCGCGGGCGATGCCGGCGGCGCGCTCGGCGCGGCGCTCTTCGTCTGGCACCAGCTGCTCGACAACGAGCGCAAGCCGAACGGCCGCGACTCACAGAAGGGCTCTCTGCTCGGCCCGGCGTATTCGAACGCCGAGATCCAGGCGTTCCTCGACCGGAAGGGCGCGGTGTACCGCCACTACGCGAGCGAGGACGCACTGTGCGACGCGGTGGCGGAGCTCGTCGCCGCGGAGAACGTGGTCGGTCACTGCGCGGGGCGCATGGAATTCGGGCCCCGCGCGCTCGGCGCGCGTTCCATCCTCGGCGACGCGCGCTCGCGCAAGATGCAGGCCACGATGAACGTGAAGATCAAGTTCCGCGAGTCGTTCCGGCCCTTCGCGCCGGCAGTGCTGCGCGAGGACGTCGACGAGTTCTTCGAGATGCGCCCGAGCGAGGACTCTCCATACATGCTGCTCGTCGCGCCGGTGCGCGAGGAGAAGCGGCTGCCGATCGAATCACGCGGCGAGAAGGGCCTCGACAAGCTGAAGCAGGTGCGGTCGGTCGTGCCCGCGATCACCCACGTCGACAACTCGGCGCGCGTGCAGACGATCGACGCCGAGCGCAACCCGCGCTTCCACAGGATCCTGACCGCGTTCAAGCGGAAGACGGGCTCGCCGGTGGTGATCAACACCAGCTTCAACGTGCGCGGCGAGCCGATCGTGAACACACCCGAGGACTCGTACCGCTGCTTCATGCACACCAACATGGATGTGCTCGTGCTCGAGAACTTCGTGCTCCTGAAGAAGGACCAGCCGGAGGCGAAGGAGATCGACATCGACGCCTATCTGGCCGAGTTCGGGTTGGACTGAGTCGCGATGTCGAAGCTGGTCGAGATCAACTTCCGGCCCGGCGAGCGGATCCTGCGCCAGTTCGGCTGGATCGCCCTCGGCGGCTTCGGTCTGCTCGCGCTGTGCGCGTGGAACGAGTGGCTCGTGTTTCGCCACGGCCTGGGGGCGGCGCGCGAGCCCGTGGCCTTCGCGCTGCTCGGGCTGGGCGGGCTGTCGGCGCTGTTCTCGCTGGCCTTCCCCAGAGCGAACGCGCCGCTCTTCGTCGGTCTGTCCGTGGTCGCGTTCCCGATCGGCTTCGTCTTCTCGTACGTGATCATGGCGACACTTTTCTATGTCGTGATCGCGCCGGTCGGCGCGGTGATGCGCCTCTTCGGGAAGGATCCGATGGATCGCCGCCTGCTCCCGAACGCCGCCACTTACTGGGTCGATGCGCGCCCGCCGCGCGCGAAGGCCGACTACTTCAAGCAGTTCTGAGGGAGACCGCAGTGACCGACGAGCGCGACCGTGTGAAGAACGACTTCGTCAGCGAGGCCGCGAAGCCCCAAGCAGGGCTCGCGAGCGAGCTCTGGGAGTTCCTGCGCGACAACAAGAAATGGTGGCTCGCCCCGATCGTCATCTCGATCCTGGGGCTGGGCCTGCTGGTGTTGCTCGGCGGCACCGCGGCCGCGCCCTTCATCTACACGTTGTTCTAGTCCGTTCCGGTCTTCGAGCCGAGGCCGCAAGCGCCGCAGGCGCGCGCAGTGAGCCGAAGGCGAATGAGGTCAAGACTGAAGCAGCTCGACCCAGTTTCCGTCGGGGTCTTCGATCATGGCGATTTCGACGCCGGCGCGGATTTGGCGGCGCGGAATCGGGATCGGGCGGCCGGCGCCCTGCGCGGCGGCGACGACCTCGTCGAGGTTCGAGACCGAGATCGTCCAGTAGCGATAGCCGGTGCCGCCCGCGAGGCCGCCGGGCGCGGGCTTGTTCTGCGGCGCTTTCTCGGGCACGACGATCTTGATCAGGCTCGTGCCGCAGAGCAGGCGGTGCATCTTGCCGCCGGTGGGCATCGGCATGTCGCCCTGGTGCACGAGCCCGAGTACGTCGCGGTAGAACGCGAGCATCGCGGGGCCGTTCGTGGTGATGATGCCGAGGTCGATCGAGTCCTTGGTCGTCTTCAGCCCCATGGCTTCCTCCCGCGCCGTGTTCGCTCGCGCGCGCCGCAGTCTACGCCCGCGGAAGTGATCACGCCGCGGGTTCTGGGACTCAGCGCGGCGGGCGTTCGCGCAGCGCGTCGGCGAGCGCGTGGATCAGCGCGCGCGCGGCGCGCTCCTGGCCGGCGCCGGCGAGGCGGCGGCAATCGCCGCCGTACGCCGGCACCAGGCTCGGATGACTCACGCCTCGGCGGGCGAAGCGCTCCGGGCGGCCGTCGGGCCAGACTGACTCGAGCGCGGCTACATCGAAGATCGGCTCACCGCGAAACGCGGCGCGCACGCGGCCGTTATAGTCGTCGCGGCGCGCGTTGGCGCGCGCGGAGTCGTCGGACAGGCCGGTGAGTCGCTTCGCGAGATCCGTCGCGCCCGTGTCGCGCACCGCCAGCGGCGCCGTCACGTGCACGAACACCGTGCGCGGTCGTGCGCGCCGGAGGCGCTCGATCGCCTCGCGGTAGCGGGCGAACAGCGCCTTCGTGTCGGTGTTCGCGTCCACGTCGTCGCAGGACAGCTCCATCAGCGCCAGGTCCGCGCCCGGCTGCGGCTCGGCGGTGAGCATCGCCTCGAACCCCGCGATCTTCGCAAAGGGGTCGCCCTCCCGCTCGAACGGCACCTGCGCGAACGTGGCCTCGGGAAG
>DATFUE010000532.1:0-6580 GCA_035261165.1 Myxococcota bacterium | reverse complement strand
GGCCCGCTGCTCTACGACGTCTATCTCGCCGGCTTCCGTGACATCGCCTCGCTCGGCAACGAAGCCGCAAAGCTCCGCGATCGCGGGTTCACGCCGAGGCTGGAGATCGCCGGCCCACCCGAGCCCTAGATTGCGACGGCGGAGCCGCCTCGAGCCGAGCCCGCGAGCGGCGGAGCCGAGCGTAGAGCCATATGACTCGCCGCCCGCGCGTCGCCGGCGCTTCCTCACCCGGCGAGTACGCCTGAGGTTCGTCGGCATCCGGCGAGCGCTCGGGCTGCATCTCTTCGGATCTCGTGTCGCCGCCCGGCGGCGTCCGTCGCCGCTTCGGGGGTCCCCCCGAGTACGGGACCCCCCTCAGCCGGCTCCGGCCCCCGCCGGGCTCCCGGTGAACGAGTGAGTGAGTGAGTGATGGAGCGTGGTCACTCCGAGTCTTCTCGACCCCGCCGCTGAACAACGCGACGGCGAGGCGAGAGCCGCCTCGAGCCGAGCCCGCAAGCGGCGGCAGCCGCGCGCAGTGAGCCGTAGGCGAACGAAGTCAAGCAGGAGCGGGATGGCCGGCGGCGCGCTCCTGGCGCTCTTCGAAGGCGCGGTGCAGACCGACGACCTCGTCGAGACAGCGCAAGAGGCGGCCGTAGATGCGCAGGCGCAGCGCCTCGAGCGTCGCGTAGCCGAGCAGCGCGCAGATCGTCGAGATCAGCGCGAGGCCGAGGGCGCCGAGCTCGAGCGGCGTTCCCTGGATGTGCTTCGAGACCATCAGCACGAGCATGCCCACCGCGTTGCCGGTGAGACCGACGGGCGGCAGCAGGTTCGCGTACATCCCGATCGGGCGCGCGTAGTTCGACTCGTACTCGTGCACGACGTACTGCTTGGTCGCATCGACGACGAAGTCGGAGGCGACTTCGCGCGCCTCCTTGGAGCGCAGTGACTTCGTCAGCACGCGCAGCATGAGCAGCGCCATGGAGTCGCCCGGGTCCTTCGGACCGTACTGCAGCACCTTCTCGAGCGCGGCGCGCGTGAAGTGGCGGGTCGCGCGGCGCGCCTGAAAGGCGAGCGCCAGGCCGCGCCAGAAAGGGATGCAGATGGCCATGAGGGAGAGCACGCTCATGACCGCGACCATGGTGACCTGACTCGAGGGTAGTGCCATCGGGATTTCCTTCGCCGAGCTCAGACGCCGTCGCGGAGCAGCTTGATCGCCTTGCCGAGCGGGCTCTCCGAGCCCATGGGATAGTGGACGAGCATGTCGTCGCGGCCCTTGTAGCGGCTTGCGATCTCGTCGAGCGTCTTCGCCGCGCGGCTCGTTTCGTTCATGCGCATCAGCACGTCCGCCTTGGCCAGGCGCAGGTCGGCATCGAGGGCCCAGAGCTCCGGGTGCCGGCTCTGCCACTCGCCGTCGAGAAGCGGGTCGAGGTGCATGTCCATGTACGACTCGATGAACAGCCCCAGCGCGTTGCTGGTCGTGCGATCGCCGCGCTCCTGTGAGTCGCGCAGCGAGGTGCGGAAGTGCACCAGATCCTTGTACATGCGCGTCATGTTCTCGCGGCGCTGGTCGAGCGAAGGGCCGCCGGTGGGCGAGGCTTCCTCGGCGGACTTCTCCGCGTGGCCGAAGTCCTTGGCCAGATAGGTCTTGGACCCGCAGCCGGGAACGAACGCGAGCGTGGCGACGACCAGAGCGAGTCGAACGAGTGAGTCCCTCATCTCAGCTCTTCTCCTTGGCTTCCGCCGCCGAGCGCAGCTCGTGATACATGCGGCGCAGCAGCGTGTGGACCGGATGATCGCGGCGCAGGCGCAGCTCCTCGGCCAGGCCGTCCGTCGCGAGTGTCTCCTTGTAGAGCGGGAGCGCGCGGGTGCGAGCCGAGATCTGCTGGTCGATGCGCACGAGCTGGGCCTGCGCGTCCGAGAGCGCCTGCGCGACGTCGGCCAGGTCGTTCGACGGCAGAGCGGCGCCGTCGAGGTCGCCGCCAGAGGCGTCCGCCGCGGCGGGCGCGTCGGACTTCGCCCGCTTTCGGATCTCGTCGCGCTTGCGCGTGAGTCGCTCGATCTCGCGCGCCGCCTCCGAGCGCTTGCTCGAGAGCGTCGAGAGCTCGTGCTCGAGGTCGCCGATCTTCGTGCTCTCGGCGAAGCCCATGTAGAGCACGACCTCGCTGTCGGAGAGCGCCCGGCGCACGCGCGCGATGCGGTCGGCGTCGGGTTCCTTCTGCTCGATCCAGGTCTGGATCGCGCGCGAGCGGACCACGTGCTCCGCGATCGGGCGCACCAGCGCCGCGTACTCGCTCTGCCGTCCGTGTCGGCCGAGCGCGCCGGTGATCGCGGGCCAGAGCTCGCGGTCGAAGGGGAACAGCATCAGCGCGGCGCGGTAGCGCTCGGTGCCGATCCGCACCTCGCCCGGCGTCGGCTGCTGAGCATACGAGAGCAGCGCGCCGCCGACGCCCTTGGCGGCCTCGAACGCCGCGAAGTACGCGGAGTCCGGAAGTGACTCCTTGCCCTCCTCGGTCGCATACTGGTGGAAGAACGTGAGATAGCGGCCGTAGACACGCGCCCCGTTGCGCGCCATCTCGTCCGCGCGGCCCGGCTCCTTCACGCTGCGCGACAAGTAGTAGTCGCCGACGTTCAGGCTCGTCTCCTGGATCTCCTCCCAGAGTCGCTGCATCGCGTCGAGATACTGCTCGCGCGTGACGTTCTGGTAGCCGAGCTTCTTCCAGTCGGCGCTCATCGAGCCGCGAAGGGTCGCGTAGACGCCGATCGCGCCCTCGATGCTGAACGGCATGTCGAGCTCGGCGTCGACGCCGAGGCGCTGGCGAGCGGCGTAGAGCTCGCCGATCACGCGCAGCACGCGGGTGTACACCGCGCACTGTCCCTCGACGGTGCCCGCGCGCTTGAACGCCACTTCGTACGCGCCGGTCGCCGTGCGCATCGCGCGCAGCGTGTCCGCCGACAGACCCGACTTCGCGAGCATGCCGCGCGCTTCCTCGTGGCGTTTGCCCGCCTCGAGCAGCGCCAGGGTGAAGGTCAGGCTGCCTTCGTCGGACTCGGGCCCGTTCAGCCGGTCGACGATGCGCTCGAGATAGGCGCGCGAGGATGCAGCCGCGGGAATCACGTCGGGGTACGCGCCGACGCGGTTGTCGTAGAGCATGCGCACGATCGCGCCGAGCGGATCGAGCTCGTGGTCGATGCCCTTCTCCTGGCTGCGCAGGACGACCAGGCGCGCGATGTTCTCGTACACGTACGGCAGCGCCGCCACGAAGCCGGAGTTCGGCGAGTCACTGAGCGAGAGCGTGTCGAGCGTCGCGTACGTCGCCTCGATCGGCACCACGACCGTGAGCCAGAGATCGAAGACCTCCGTCACGAACTCGCCGGCGTTGCCGCGCTCCAGCGCGCGGTGCGCCATGATGTAGTGGTACCAGTAGCTGTTCTCGTGCCGGTCGAGCCGGTGCTGCAGCTCGCGGATCGTCTTGGCGCTCGTCTCGAGCGAGTCGGCCGAGCCGTTCTCGAGATACAGGAGCAGGTAGGCGATCGCCTTGCGGCGGGTCTGATTCTCGGCGTCCGCGCCCTCGGCCTCGCGCGGCGCGAGCGCTCCGAAGTAGTCGTTCGTGTATCTCTCGAGCGAGATCCCCGCTTCGTTGCCGTAGCCCTTCAGGCGCTCGTTCAGCGACCTGGCGTCGGCCGACGAATAGACGTACGCGTAGTCGAGATATCCCGACCAGACTTGTGACTCCGTCCCGGCGGCCGCCGCCCGCGCGAACAGCGCGAGCGCGAGGCCCAGCCCGACGGCGTTGCGAAAGACTCTGTTCATCGGGCCCCCCCGCGAAGACACGACAGCGCGTAAGACAGCTCCGCGCAGCGGTCGCCTTCCGCGCGCCCCGGTGCGCGTTCGATCCACATCAGGAATGCGTTCAAGTTCTTGGTCTCTACGAAGCGGTAGCGCCCGGCGGCGCTCGCACACTCCTCGCGATTCCGAACGGCTGCGAGAACTTTTTGCTTGAGATCGTCCTCGAGCCGGTCGCTGCGACACGCCGCGAGTGACCCGAGGGGTACACCGCGGAGCTTCGCGTTGGGCTCGCTGCGCGCGGCCTGGGCCGGCGGAGCCTTCACTCCGGGGCGGTCGTGGCCGCGCGAGTCCATCGCCGCCGACGACTCCTCGGCGCGCGCGCCGCCGAGACCCGGCATCGCGAGCGCGCCCTTGGGCGGCGGGCGCCTGGTCACCGTCGGCGCGACCGGGGTCGGAACGTCGTTGCGCGCGTAACTCGACGCGGCGGAGTCGGCGT
This sequence comes from Myxococcota bacterium, assembly GCA_035261165.1. Classification (GTDB taxonomy): domain Bacteria; phylum Myxococcota_A; class UBA9160; order SZUA-336; family SZUA-336; genus VGRW01. The sequence goes on along the minus strand of DATFUE010000532.1, from coordinate 2,318 downwards.
TCGCGTCGGGCGCGGCCGCAGCCGGCACGACGGGTTGCATGCTGGGCATCTTGCGCACCGTGGTCTTCGCCGCCGCGGGCACTCCCGGAGGCAAGCTGGCCGTGCGCATCGGCTGCGCGGGTGGCGCGCTCGACGGCACGTTCACGGCGTCGATCGAGACACGCGGCGCGGCGACCCTCGCAGGCGGCGCCTTCTGCGCGATCGCGACCGGCTTCCACGCGGGCGCGGACTCGACGACTTCCGGCGGCGGCTTCGGCGGCTCGATCTGCACGACCGGTCGCGGCGTTGGCGCCGCCGGCTTGCGCGCGACCGGCGGCGGCTCCGGCCGTGTCGCGGCTGGCGCGATCGGCACCCGTTTCCACAGCGGCGCCGGTTCGGGCTGGACGCGCACCGGCTCGGGCTTCGGCTTCGCAGGCGCCTCGCGCCGCTTCGGCGGATCGGGCTTGCGCTTCATCGGCGCCGGCTTCGGGGGCGGCTCGAGCTTCGCGACCACGACCGGCTCGGGCTTGGGCTCGGGCGGCGGTGGCTCGGGCTCGGGGAGCGGCTGGAGCAGCGGCTCGGGCGGCGGAGGCGGCTCGGGCTCGATCTGCTGCAGCTGCACGATCTGGATCTCGCTCGGCGCCTCCTCGGGCGGCTGGATGGAGCGCACCAGCGCGAACACGGCGAGCCCGCCGATCAACACGGTCGCCGCGCCGCTCGTCGCGTTGGGCAGGAGCGGCGGAGTGGAGTGGTAGCGGACCGGCTGTGACTCGATGCACAGCCGCGCTGCGCCCCAGCCATAGCGGCGGCGGATGGCGCTGGTCGTCACTTGTCGGCCGAGATGCGCTCGATCGTCGCGCGGCGGTTACTCGGCCAGACGTCCTCGACCGCACCGACCGCGAGCAACAGGTCCTCGCTGCGTGAGTCGGCGTGCGGCGCGAGCAGCGGGCGCTCGAACCCGGCGTTGCGCAGGCGCATCAGTCGCGCACTCAGCTGTTCCTTGCCGAAGCGCGCCGGCGCCGCGCCCGGGGCGACCACCTCGAACGGCAGCTGCCCGTCGCCCGTCGGATACACCCGAAGCTGAACGCCCGCGTAGCTCTCGGCCATCGGCTGCGCGCCGGCGTCGGAGCCGATCCTCGGCACGACGATCTCGCCAAGATCGATGCTCTTCTGTGAGTCGGGCGTGCCCAACTGCGTCATCGCGAGCAGGATCAGGAACGCGAGGTCGACGAACGAGAAAAGCCAGGCAGGAGTATCGGCATGCGACGTCGCCACGGGTCTCTAAAGCGACTTCCTGCGCCAAAAACCGCGTGATCAACATCACATTCTTGGTCACTACGTTCGCCTGCGGCTCACTGCGCGCGGCTTCCCGATGATCCGTGGGCACCCTACCCACGCTCCGGCGCTTGCGGGCTCGGCTCGGGACGGCCCTCGCCTCGCCGTCGTCGGCGCGGCATGTAGGACTCAATCAGCCGCGGCGGCGACCGCCTCTGGAGCCGCGGCGGCGGCCGCGGGAGCGCTTGCCGTGCGGAGCGTCGCCCGCGGCGCTGGCGCCGTCGCCCGGCGGGGTGCTCGGGGGTGGCGTGGGTGTCGGCGCGTGTCCCTGCGGGCGGCCGTCGTCGACGGGCGCGCGCGCTTCCGCTTCGCGCAGCACGTTCAGGAGCTCGGCGCCGAAGTTCTCCGTCCACCACGCCTTCACGTTGCCGAGCGCGCGCAGCTCGTCGACGCTGCGCGGCTGAGTCGCGGCGACCTCCTCGAGCGAGGCGTTGGGGCAGAAGACGCCCGGATCGAGGTCGAGCTCGCGCGCGCGCTGCGCGCGCCACCGCTTCAGCTCCTCGAGGCGCGCCTCGCCGCGGCGGTCGAGGCGGCGGCGTCCGTTCTGCGCGGCTTTGCGCTCGAGCGGTGGATGCTCCGGACCCTCGAGCCCGCGCTGCACGGCATCGACCAGCTCCTGGCCGAGGCGGCGCAGCACCAGGTCCGTGATGCCGCGGCGCTTCCCGAGCGCGCGGCGAGACAGCGGCGGATTCTGCGCGAGATCGAGCAGCGTGCCGTTGCCCATCACCTTGAAGGGCGGGCGGTCGCCTTCGCGCGCGCGCTTGTCGCGCAGCAGGAACAGCTCGCGCAGCACCGCGAGCCCGCGCGGCGTCAGCTTGCGCGCGCCCTTGATGCGCAGATAGCCCTGTTGGTCGAACTCGCGTTCCGGCCACACGCGCTGCTCGAGCGCCAGGAACTCCTTCTGCGCCCAAGTGAGTCGACCCAGCGCCGCGAGCTCGCGCTCGAGGATCTGCGACAGCTCGGCGAGATAGCGCACGTCGGCGGCGGCGTACTCGATCTGCACT
>DATFUE010000531.1:0-3925 GCA_035261165.1 Myxococcota bacterium | reverse complement strand
TTCGGCATGTCGGTGCGGAAGCGGTTCGAGCCCATGCTCGAGCCCTGGATCTTCTTCTCGAACAGGAAGTCGACGCCCGGCAGCTCGATCTTCTGGCCCAGCGGGATCATGCCGATCACCGTCGCGGTGCCGCCGTTCTTGAGCATGCCGAAGGCCTGTTCCGCGGCGATCTTCAGACCGATCGCCTCGAACGAGAAGTCGACTCCGCCGCCCGTGAGCTCCTTCACTTGCTGGACCGGGTCGCCCTTCTTCGGATTCACGGCGTCGGTCGCGCCCATCTTGCGCGCGAGCTCGAGCTTGGAGTCGAGAGTATCGACCGCGATGATGCGGCCCGCGCCGGCAATCGCCGCGCCCTGCACCGCGGAGAGTCCGACGCCGCCGCAGCCGATGACCGCGACGGTCGCACCCGGGGAGACCTTCGCGGTGTTGAACACGGCGCCGACTCCGGTCGTGACTCCGCAGCCGATCAATGCCGCGCGGTCGAGGGGCATGTCCTTGGTGATCTTCACGATCGCGTTCTCGTGCACGAGCATCTGCTCCGCGTACGAGGAGAGATCGAGGAACTGCCACACCGGCGTCCCGCCTTTGGAGAGGCGCGGCGGATCCGTCGGCTTGCGCCGCGTGTCGTGCTTCGTGCACAGCGCCGGCCGGCCCGAGAGACAGAACTCGCAGTGACCGCAGAACACCGAGAGACAGGTGATCACGTGGTCGCCCGCTGCGACGTAGCGCACCTCCGAGCCGACTTGCTCGACCACGCCGGCCGACTCGTGACCCAGCACCGCGGGCATCGGATACAGGTACGCGCCGGTCTGGAAGTGGAGATCGCTGTGGCACACGCCGGCGGCGACGGTGCGGATCAGCACCTCGTGCGGTCCCGGCTTCGAGATCTCGATGTCTTCGATCGTCAGCGGTTGCTTCACCGCGCGCAGCACTGCGGCCTTCATGTCGTCCTCCCGACGGCGCTCCGTCCGACGTCTTCCCGTGGCGCAGGATTGTACAATGCCGCGCGGTGAGCTCGGATCCCATCGACCGGCGCCTCGTGCGCCTGCCCTCGCGGGGGATCGAGCTCAACGTCGTCGACTGGGGCGGCAGCGGCCCGCTCGCTCTGCTCGCGCACGCGAACGGCTTCTGCGCCGACGTGCTCGGCGTGCTCGCGGAGCGCCTGCGCGCGCGCTTCCACGTGATCGGCTACGACGCCCGCGGCCACGGCGACTCGGAGAAGCCCGCGCCGCCGGAGCCGTACGGCTGGGACGCGTTCGCGTTCGATCTCTCGGCGGTCGCCGCCGCGCTGCTCGCGGAGCACGGCGAGGCGGCCTTCGCGCTCGGGGTCGGACACAGCTTCGGCGGCACGTGTCTGATGAACGCCAGCGCGCGCGAGCCGGAGCGCTTCGCGCGCATAGCCCTCCTCGATCCGGTGATCGTGCCCCCGCCCGCGGACTTCCCGAACGCCGACCCGATGGCCCGCGGGCCGGGCTACGCGGCCGACATCGCGCGCAAGCGCACGCACGTATTTGCGTCGCGCGCCGCGCTGCGCGAGCGCTGGCGCGAGAAGGGAACCTTCGCCGACTGGGATCCGCGCGCGCTCGAGATGTATCTCGCCCACGGCTTCCGCGACCGCAGCGACGGGCAGATCGAGCTGAAGTGCCCCGGCGCGGTCGAGGGGGCGGTCTACGAGTCGGGACGGCGCTTCGACGCCTGGCATGCCGCGTCGCAGCTGACCCGACCCACGCTCTTGCTGCATGCCGGACGCGGGAACTTTCCGCGCGCGCTCGCCGAGCGCCTGGCGCAGCGCTCGGCCTCGATCGAGCTGCGCAGCCTGGACGAGCCGCACCTCATGGCCATGACTCGCCCGGACGAAATCGCGGACGACCTGCTCGCCTGGGCGCCGACTCCCTAGGCCGCCCCAGTCACTCGTCAGATGACCGGCGAGCCGGGGTCGAGCCCGAGCATGACCCGCCCGACCACCTCGTAGCGACCGGTGCCGAGGATGACGTGCTGGGTCAGCGTGTGGATGTCGCGCCAGGCGCGCTCGATGTCGCTCCCCACCTGAACGCCGGACATGCCGACCGCGTCGTGGATCAGATCGACGGCCTGCGCGCACAGCTTCGTCGCGGTCACCGACGCGAGTCGCGCGGCCGCGCGCGCGGCGAAGTCGAACCGCTCGCCCGCCTCGCCCATCCTCCAGACCTCGGCGTTCGCCTCGCGCAGATACGCGCGCGCCGCGCGCACCCAGCCGGCGGCCTGCGCGAGCTGTGTCTGCGCCAGCGGCCGCTCGCGCAGCGCCGCGCGATCGCCGACGCGCACCTTCGAGGTCGCGAGCTCGGTGAACGCGTCGAGCACGTGCTGCGCGACGCCCACGGCCACCGTCGAGAGCGCGCCACCGAGCTGCGTGGTCAACGGGATGCGTCCGAAGGCGCCGCAATCCCAGGTCGGCTCCGGGTTCGCCCAGCGGTAGCTGAAGGCGTCGGGCACGAAGACGTCCTCGAAGCTGCAGTCGTCACTCCCGGTGCCGCGCATCCCGGTGACTCGCCAGGTGTCGAGGAAGGTGCAGTGCTTGATCGGGAACACGCCCGTGCGCACGACCGGCGCGCCCTCGATCAGCTGCGGCTTGTCGTCGCGAAACACGAGCCCCGAGACCTGCACCCAGGTCGCCTGCGCGGAGCCGCTGAGATAGGAGGCTCGGCCGCTGAAGCGCCAGCCGCCCTCGCAGGCCGTGATCCGGATCGAAGCCGGATTGAGTGACCCGACCAGCACCGCGCGCGGGTCGCCAAAGATCGCCTCGAAGGCGTGGCGCGCGACGAAGTGACCGAAGAGCGGCCCGTCGGCGCAGATCGCGAGGTTCCAGGCGGTGGACGCGTCGAGCTTCGCGACCTCTTCGAACACGCGCAGTGACTCGGGGATCGAGAGTCCTCCGCCATTCAGGCTCTTCGGCAGCAGGATTCGGAACATCCCGGCCTCGTGCAGGGCCTCGACGATCTGCGGCGCGAGGCGCGAGTCCCGTTCGGAGCGCTCCGCGTGCGCGCGGATCACGGGCTCGAGCGAGCGAGCGCGCGCGACGTACGCGTCGACCCCGGCTGCCTTCTCGCTCATGCGACCCCGCCTTCCCGCGGCGATGCTCTCATTGCGGGTCGAGCGGCGCAAATTGCCGGGCGATGGCGCGCGCGAGACATCTCGCCGGACTGACTTCGCTCGCCTGCGGCTCGCTGCGCGCAGCTGCGCTGCTTGCACGCTCGGCTCGGGCGGCCCTCTCCTCTTCGTGCCACTCCTCGCTGTAGGAGACGAGCTCGAGCCCCGCGCAGAGCGCGCGCAACTCGTCCGGCTCGAGCAGGAAGCGCGCGCTCGGCGAGGCGTGGCGCTCGAGGTTGAGGCGCGTGGCGATCTCGCACACCAGCACCCCACCCGGGGTGAGTCGCTCGCGCATGCGCGGAAACAGATCGCGCTGCAGGTAGTGGAAGCAGCTGATCGCCGCGAAAGGGCCGTCGGGCAGCGGGTCGAGCTCGAGATCCAGCTCGCGCGTCTCGATGCGCAGGCCCGCGCGCTCGGCCGCCTCGCGGGCCAGACGCAGCGCCTCGCCAGAAACGTCGACGGCAAGTGACTCGAGCCCCCGCCCGGCCCAGAAGCGCGCGACGCGTCCGGTTCCCGAAGCGACGTCGAGCGCGCGGCCGGCGCGCGGCAGCTCCGCGGCGAACGCCTCTAGCCAGCTCGGCCGCGCCTCGCCGCGATGGCCGCCCGCGCGGAAGCGCGCGTCCCAGCGCTCGCGGTCGCCCGCGGCCACGCGCGCCTAGCGCCCCTTCCAGACGGGCTTGCGCCTCTCCGCGAACGCGAGCTGCGCCTCGCGCGCGTCGTCGGTTCTGCGCAGCGGCCGACCCAGCTGCTCCTGCCGCTCGTAGGCGGCGTCGAGCGGCAGCGCGACGAGCTCGCGCAC
>DATFUE010000530.1:0-6584 GCA_035261165.1 Myxococcota bacterium | reverse complement strand
AGCTCGCGAACGGCGTCGGCCCGCTCGTAGACGCCGCCTGGGGCATCGCGAAGTCACTCGGCGCGTGAGTCGCGACTTCAACCGGCTGCTCGCGGCGGCGACGATCTCGAACTTCGGTTCGATGCTGACGGGCATCGCCCTGCCGATCGCCGCGATCGCGCTGCTGGGCGCTACGCCCGCGCAGATCGCCGCGCTGAACGCGGCGGCGATCCTGCCCGGCATCGCGCTCGGCCTGTTTGCCGCGCAGGCGATCGACCGCGTGCGCCGCCGGCCGGTGTTGATCGCTGCGGACCTCGCGCGCGCCGCGCTCCTCGTCGCCCTGCCCGCTGCCGCGCTCGCCGGCGCGTTGACCATGACGCACGTGATTGCGTTCGCGTTCTGCCGCGGGCTCTTCGACTTCGCCTTCGACGTCGCCGAGCACGCCTATCTGCCCTCGCTCGTCCCCGCCGCGGATCTGGTGCGCGCGAACGGGCGCTTGCAGGGCGGCGACTCGAGCGCCGAGGCGCTGGGCTTCGCGCTCGGCGGCTGGCTCGTGCAGTGGCTCTCCGCGCCCCTCGCGCTGTTCGTCGACGCGGCGAGCTATCTCGCTTCTGCGCTCCTCCTCGCGCGCATCCGTACCCTCGAGCCCGCGCCCGCCGCGGCGCCGAGCGAGGGCTCGCGCATGCCCGAGCTGTTCGCGGGGCTCCGCGAGATCGCGCAGAGACCGCCGCTGCGCGCGATCGCGGCCAGCGGAATGCTCGTCTTCGCGGCGAGTCAGTGCACGAACGCGGTCTACATGCTGTTCGTGTTTCGCGAGCTGGGCTTCGCGCCGGGCGTGCTCGGGATGTTGTTCGCGCTCGGTGCCGTATCGTCGCTGGGCAGCGCGCTCGCCGCCGAGCTCGTGCCGGAGCGGCTGGCGGGCGGGCCGGCGATGGTCGCCGGCCTGGCGATCTCGTCGCTCGGGCCGCTGCTACTCGCGCTCGCGCCGGGCCCGACACTCTGGGGTGTCGCGGCGATCGCCGCACAGCAGATCGTCGGCGACGGAGGTCACGTGCTGTACGAGGTCCACCAGCGCAGCCTCCGGCAGCAGATCACGCCGAGTCGGCTGCTCGGTCGAGTGAGTGGCGCGCTGCGCTTGCTGAACAGCCTGGCGATGCTCGCCGGGACCGCGCTCGGCGGCTGGCTCGGGGGCGCATTCGGGCTGCGCGCCACCCTGATCGCGGGCGCGGGCGGCGCGGCCCTGGCCGCGCTCGCCGCGCTCCGCGTCGGGCGCTTCGCTCAGAACCGGTAGCCGACGCCGAACTGGCCGGTGAGATAGTCGATGCCCCTGCCGCCGCTGCCGCCGGTGCCGGTGATCTTCGCTTCGTTCGTGACCACTTCCGCGCCGAGGCTGAGCGACAGATTCTTACTCAGCCAGTAGTCCAGGCCCGCGCCGAACTTCATGGTGAACGCGACGTTCGCGACGTCGTACCTGATGTTGAACGCCTTGTTGACCCTCGTGAAGATTGCCCCCGTGCCGACCAGGAAGTACGGCTGGAAGGCGCCAAAGGGCGCAATCACCTTCAGGTTCGCCGTCGCGACGTGCGTCTGGATGTTGCCGAAGTCGACGCCGTTGTCGCTCGTCGGGCCTTCGCGGAATTGGAAGTGCTGCATCCACTCGTACTCGACTTCCCCGGCGAGATATTTGTGGAAGCGATAGCCGGCGTGCGCGTTCGCGCCCCAGCTGTCACTCACATGAGACTTCGCCGGGGCGAACGCGTCGTCGAGCGTGTCTTGGAAGAGCGCTGCGCTGCGCGAGGCTCCAATCGTCACGTATCCGTAGGGCTCGAACTTGTCGTCTGCACGGGCAGCACTTGCAGCCAGCGTGGAAACGATCAACAGCACCGAAATCGCGAAGTGCCTCATGGTCCTCCCTCATCGCGCATCCACCCGCGCACCATGCGCGCGGCGCAGCGCCTTTACGTCTTGGACTTGGGCGGGAACTGGTTCAGAACTCGATCGACCACGTCCTGGATCCGCTTCTGCCGTTCCTCGGGGGTGTTCAGCTCGTGTATGCGTGACTGGGCGCTTCCGCGCCAGATCACATCGTTCGTCTCCAGACTGATGAAGTCTATCAGCAACGTTCCGACATCATACGTGTCCACGACCGTCCGCGCCCCACCCACGGCGGCCCAGCCTCGATAGGGGCCGTACCCCGTGTAGATCGTGTGCGCGTCCAGCTTCTGTTGCAGGGCGACGTGATAAGTGACCAAGAAGTCAGGTTTACCGGACGTGACTTTCCTGTAGCCCTTCTCCGACAGTGACTTCTCGATCGCGGCCTGGATCCGCGCGTGCAGGAGCGGGTCGTCGAGGCGCGGATTCCCGGTCAGGGCCGGCGTCGAGCTCTGCCAGGCCCAGGTCTTGAGCCGGCCGAAGTCGGCGCCCGGGTCCCAGTCCTGGTTCACCTGTACCGAGCTGCACCCCGCCAGCGCGAAGGCGAGCAGCCACGCCAGAGCGGCACAGGTCATGCGATTCGCCGTCGCCGGCACGGCCATGCTCGCTGTCACTTCACGGTGTAGCCGCGGCCCTCGAGGCAGGCGGCGTACGCCTTGTTGAAGGTCGCGAGCTGTGACTGGACCCCGGCTTGGTTCGCTTGCGCCTGCTGACTCGCCTGCGCCTGCGCCTGCTGATTCGCCGCGGCGGTCTGCTCCGCCGCCGCGCGGTGTCGGGCGCCGCCGACCATCGTGCCCGCGACCGCGCCGATCGCGGCGCCCTTCCCGGCGTCGCCGGCGATCGCGCCGACCGCAGCGCCACCCGCAGCGCCGCGCGCGGCTCCGCGCACGCGCTGTCCGCTCGGCGGTGGAGGCGCCGCCTGCGCCGCGACGGGCGCCGGCTGCGAGGCCGCGTTCGCGAGCGCGAGCGGATCGATCCCGGTGTTGTTCTTCGCCCAGATCTGACACTCCGCTTGGTCTTTGTTCTGTTGCGCGGGTGTCTGCTTCTTGGCGGGATAGACGATCAGGTTCTGCGCCACGGAGGAGCTCGCGAGCGCGAACAGCGCGAGCACGAGCGCGGTGCGGGATACGGGCGACGTCATCGGAGTCTCCTCTGCGGTAGGACTGCCGCGACTCGATCATACGCGAAGCCGCTCTTGCCGAGGCATTCGGCATGCGCTGGACTGCGGCGATGCATTGCTGCGTCGGGCGAGAGTTGAGCGGCGCATTCGCCGCAGCCGCGCTGGTCCTGCTCGGCGGGCTCTCGGTCGGCTGCGCGACCCCGGTCGGTGTCGACCGCGTCTCGCTCCGCTACGTGGACCGGGAGCTCTCGGAGAACCTCCTCACGGGCGATCGCCCGAGCGCGCCGTCTCGCGAGTATCTCGAACGGCTCGCGCTCACGGAACTCTACGGGCAGCGCCCGCGCGAGGCGCTCGAGCAGCTACGCCTCGGCCTGGGCCGGCTCGACGAGCGGGGACGGCTATTCGCGCTGTCGGAGCTCTCATTCGGCCTCGCGGAGAAGAGCGGCGATCGCGGCGACTACCTCGCATCGGCGCTCTACGCCTACGCATTTCTCTTTCCCGACGATGCGAGCCTCGGGCCGACGGCGTACGACGGCCGCCTGCGCCTCGCGCTCGAGCTGTACAACAACGCCATCGCCGAGGGTCTCGCTTCGAAGGACTCGCGCGACGGGCTGCACCTCGACCTGACCCCGCGCACGATCGAGCTGCCGTTCGGCCGCTTCGTCCTCTCATCGTCGATGGGGGACTTCCGCTACGGCGGGTACCGGATTGCGGACGCCGTGTCGCTCGCCGACGTCAAGATTCGCGGACTGCGCAATCGCTACCGCCGCGCGGGCATCGGCGCGGCACTCGCCGCGAAAGTGGAGGCCGCCGCGGAAAGCGAGGGCGACCTCCGGCTGCCGGCGCAAGCGAAGGTCCCGCTCACTGCCTTCGTGCGCATCAGCGACGCGCGCGAGAGCATCGCCAGCGGAGCCGCGCATGGCACGCTCGAGCTGTACGACGCCGATGAAACCCAGTCGCTCGAGATCGCCGGAAAAGTCGTGCCGACCGAATCGGAGCCGTCCGCTGCCCTCGCCTATCGGCTGGAAGGCGCGCCGGTCTGGGACTTCGAGATCGCCGGCTTCCGGCGCCCGGACTTCACGCTTCCGGCAGTCTCGCGCAGCAAGGGGCTCGGCTTCCTCAACCCGTACCGCCGCGGCCGCATTCCCGTGGTCTTCGTACACGGAACTCTGTCGAGCCCGGCGCGCTGGGCGGAGATGGCGAACGAGCTGCTCGGCGATCCGCGCATCGCGAGCCGCTACCAGCTCTGGTTCTTCGTCTACAACAGCGGCCAGCCCATCCTGCTGTCGGGCTCCATGCTCCGCGAAGCGCTGCGGCTCGCGGTCCACGACCTCGATCCGGAGGGCAAGGATCCCGCGCTGCGGCAAATGGTCGTGATTGGACACAGCCAGGGCGGTCTGCTCACGAAGCTGCAGGTGGTGTCGAGCGGCGATGCGTTCTGGAAGGGCGCGAGCGACGTCCCCTTCGCCAGTGTCTCGTTCAGCAAGGAGACAGGCGCCCTGCTGAAGCGCGTAGTGTTCTTCGAGCCACTCCCGTTCGTGACTCGCGTGATCTTCATCTCGACACCGCACCGCGGCAGCTTCCTCGCCGAGAACTGGCTCGGCATGTTCGCGCGGCGCCTGATCTCCGCGCCGGCGGCGCTGTCGCAGACCGCGCTCGAGATCACCGAGCTGAGCAAGAACGCAGCGCTGCGTGGAACTTGGCGCGTGCCGACGGCAATCGACAACATGAACTGGTCGAACCCGGGCCTCCGGACGCTCTATTCACTGCCGATCGCGCCGGGGGTGAAGGCGAACTCGATCATCCCGGTGACGTCGGAGCCCTACGCCACCGCGAACGACGGCGTGGTGCGCTACGAGAGCGCGCACATCGAGCCGGTCGAGTCCGAGCTCGTGGTGTTTCCGAGCGGTCACTCGACGCAGGCCAATCCGAGGACGATCGAGGAAGTGCGGCGCATCCTCTACGAGCACGCCGACATTCACTGACTCGCGCTCAGTCCTCCTTCTTCCAGGTCGAGTCGGGGTCGAAGCGGCTCACGGCGCCGGCGATCTTCGCGGTGTTCGCGCCGAGGTCCCTCGAAAACAACGTCTGCGGCGGCACGGAGGCCGGCTTTGCGGCCAGCGCCAACAGCGCAAGCTCGCGCACGCCGCACTGCCGCCGCCGGAGCGATCGAACGCGGCCCGGCGACGACCACCTGCGTCTATGGCGCCGTCTCGACCTTGACCGTCTGCCGCTCGTTGGACTTCAGGTTCCTCGCATCCTGCGCCTTCACGCGCGGGCGCTGGATCGCGTCCATGACGTCCCTCCTCGCCGCCGTCCTACACGGATCTCTCGGTTCCCGGCGCGCAGCGCAAGTGTCGCCTTTCGGTGTCGACAGGCGCACTTGCGCCATGTCATGCTGCTTCGCCGCAGCATCCAAGAAGGAGTTCGCGATGACTCGCCCGCTCGTCGTAACCCTCGCCGCCTTCCTGCTCTTTCAGAGCGCGGGACTAGCCCGTGAAGCCGCGGCGCAAGCGAAGCCGTGGAATCAGGAAGTTGCGACCGCGCTCGCCGGCGAGCTCGAGGACGCAGTCAGTGGCTTGCGCGAGGCGGTTCGACAGAGCCCGAACATGCAGTACCCGACCCAGCGGCGCCTGCTCTACCAGATCATGGACAACCTGCGGATGATCGAGCAGGCGGCGACCTCGATGCATGCGAGCCTCAAGAACGGCGCCGGCATGGAAGAGACACTTCCGACCTACATGCGCCTGCAGCAGATTCGACGCGACACCGAAGTGCTCGCGCAAAAGGTGGAAGTCACCGCATTCACGCAGCCGAAGCTCGACAAGGCCAGGGACATCCTCGGGAAGCTCGAGCCGTACTACCCCCCGCAGCCGAAGCTCGAGACCTAGCGCCGCTGGCGCGCGCGCCAGCGCGGCTCGATCACCTCGTCGGCGAAGATCACGCTGAAGCGCTCGGCGCCCGAGCGGTTTCCGTGCGTGCTGTCGTGGAAGCCGTCGTCGGGAAGGCGCGCGCTGAAGTCGAGCAAGTCGAAGGAGCGCTCGCGCTGCTCGCGCGCAAGCGCCTCATCGAACTTGGTCGAGATCTCCCGGGCGAGGAGCTCGCGGTGCACGCCCGAGAGAGGCGGCTCGGCGAACACGCAGTCGATCTCCGCTTCGCGGCAGCGGTCGAGCACGCGCTCGAGCACGCGTAGCGCGCGCTCGCTCACGCGGTAGCCTCGCATGCGCCGCGCCCAGCGCCCGGCGCCGTGCTCGGGATCGTCCTTCCCGTGTCGTCGGGCCTGACTCGGGTCGCCCGGCGCCGCGAGGTAGGGCGGCGCGCGGCCGGTCACCCAGGTGAGCAGCTCGTTTCGGTAGCAGTACACCGGGAAGAGTCGTGCGCACAAGAGAGTCCGCTTCGTTCCGGTCAAGAGCTCCGGCAGCCACGCGCCGACGTCGCGCCACGTGAACGCACGGAGCAGCTGTCCGTTGATGAATGGAACCGGGTATCTCACCCATTCCGGGGTGAGCTCGATGACCGCGAGCTTCGGCCGCAGGCCGGCCTCGAGCACCTT
>DATFUE010000529.1:0-8765 GCA_035261165.1 Myxococcota bacterium | reverse complement strand
CGAGCGTGCCGCCGACCGGCGCGGGCCTGGGCAGCGTCTGGAACGGACCAGGGGTAGGGAGCACGCCCTGCGGCACGGCCGTCGTCTGGTCGCCGGAGTGAAATACGGCGGCATATACGGTGGCCCCGTTGGCGGTCACCGCGAGCGCGCGCGGCGTGTCGCCGAACAGGTTCAGGACGGCGAGCGGGGTTCCGCCGAGCGCGGCGCCGAGGCTCGCCGTGTCGAACACCCAGACGTCGCTGCGGCCGACGCCGCCCGACAGGAGCTGCGGGTCGCCGGGCCGGTTCTGCCCGCGGTGCGCGGCCGTGATGAACGCGCGGTTCTTCCCGGGACCGGCGAACACGATGTCGCGCGGCTCGTCCCCCACCAACAGGGTGCGCGTGACCCGCTGCGTCGTGACGTCGACGATCGAGATGCTGTCCGAGAGCTGGTTGACGACCCAGACCTCGCTGTCCGAGCGCGCCGCGACGGCGACCGGCTCGAGCCCGACCGGCACCGACCCGACGTGCGCCAAGCCGTTGGCCGACACCGCGAAGATCTCGAGCCGCGCGTCGGGAATGTTGCAGGCAAACAGCAGAGTCCCGTTCGGGGACTGCGCCAGCGGCCGCACCGGGCCGCTCTCGAAGAGCGTGTAGTTGCCCTGGCCGAATGCGGACCCCGCCGTCCACAGAACCAGCAGCGCCAGGCCGAGCCAGCGTCCCATTGCCTTCCCCTCCCAGCGACGAAATCGCGTCCGCGAGACGGACGCGACTTCGGGCGATGCAATCCCGGCCGCGGATGATACGCCCATCGCCGGGCGGCGGGGAAAGAAACCCCCGCTCTACAGATTGCAGCCAGCGGAGAGCGCGGGGCCAAGCCCGGCGAGCGCGCGGCGCAGCACGGTCAGGTCGACGACGTCGCAGCTGGCCGGGTCGCTGCCGGGCGCTCCCTCGACGTTGCACTTCCCGGGGGCGGCCGGGATCGAGTGGAGCGCGAGCAGGGCACGGACCCCCGAGACGTCTCCCGCGGTCGCGACGCCGTCGGCGGTCACGTCGCCGCACTGCTCGCGGTCCAGGATGCCGTCGGGTTGCGAGGCATCGCCGATCCCGCCGCGGTCGATGCCCATGCGCACGCCGGAGCCGGGGGGTGCGCAGGTGTAGGTGAGGTCCTGGCCCGGAACGCTCGAGAGCTGGCGCAGATCCGCGTCGGCGATCGGGGCCTCCGCGCTCGAGTCCGGCGTGAAGCTCCCGGGCGCGCTCATCCACCAACCGTGCGGCGCGCCGCCGATGCGTCCCTTCACGATCAGGTCGCACTCGTTGTTCGGCGAGCGGTCGACGTCCGCGTAGGGTGTCGCCGCGCGGGCGACCAGGAGGTCGAGCCGCGCAACCACGCTCGGGTCGCTCGCGTTGTCGCCGCGCAGGGTGACTTGCTGGCCGACGATCGGCGCGAGATCGGAGGGGAAGGCGAGCAGAAAGTCGGCCACGTTCGCGCGCTGCGCGTCGCCGCCGGGGAAGTTGAAGAACGGGTTCGAGAGGAAGCTCACGATTGTGTCGATCGAGCCGTCGTTCAGGAACCCGAACCCGCGCACCTGCGGCGATCCGGGCATGCCTTGGCCCGGGATCGCGCCGACCATGTTGCGCCCGAACATGCCCACCTTCTGGTAGAGGTTGCGCAGCTGCGGCGTCTTGAAGTGCTGTGACACGCCCGAGAAGCCGGTCAGGCCGCCGGTGCCGAACGCGCCGATCGACGGATTCAACGTGTGACAGCCGTTGCAGTTCTTCCCCGGTTGATCGGACGGAGGGCCGGCGAAGAACGAGGCTCCCGAGGCTTGGGACGCGGTGAGCGTGCCGTCCAAGTGGCGGATCGGATTGGGCGGGAGCTGGAGCTGGAGCGCATAGCTCGCGAACGCCTGCATCTCTTCGGCGCCGAGCGGGCTCGCGCGGCCCAGCAGGCCGACGAACGCGGGGTTGAACTTGAGGAACGCCTGATTCTCGTCGAGCGCGTTGGGGTCTGCGTCCCAGTCCGGCGTGCGCGTGCTGAAGCCGCCGCCGGAGCGGTCGCCGCGCCAGTGCATCGGCCCGTCGTGCTCCATGCCGCGCAGGGTCTGCGTCGTCATCGGGCCCTTGAGTGGGTGGAAGTCGATGTTGGAGTCGCCGCTGCCGTCGGCGACCGCGGGGCCGGTGCTGCCCGAGCCGATCTTCACGAACGGGTTGTCATTCAAGAGGACCGTGCCGTCGGGCGAGGGCGCGCCGAGGTCCCAGGCGAGTGAGTCGAGGTCGCCGAACACGTGACACACGCCGCAGGACGCCTCGCCGTTCGAGGACGCGAGGCGCGTGTCGAACAGGAACCGGCGCCCGTCGCTGATCGAGGCCGACTCCGGGTCGTGCAAGCGGGCGTGACTCAGCTCCACGCGCGCGACCGGGTCGACCACGGACACGCCGTCGTCGAAGCGCGTGTACACGTAGAGGCGGCCGTTCGGCTGGTCGAGCACCACTCCGCCCGGGCCGCCCGCGGAGAGCGCGATGTGGTCGGCGGCGTTGGGCTGGAATGCTTGCGGATCGTTGGGATCGAGAGCCAGCGCCTCGGTGTCGACGATGCCGATGGCCTGCGAGCCGTACGCGGCGACATACAAGGTCTCGCCATCACCCGTGATCGCCATGTCGGTCGGAATGCCGAGGCTCGCCTCGTTCGTGCCCGCGGGCGCGACCGCGGGCGCGTAGTCGATGTGCCGGTTCAGGTGCCGCGCGGTCACGGTCGACCCGCCGGTCAGGATCGAGATACGCGCCTTGTGCAGCTCGCCGCGCAGGTTCGGCGTTCCGAAGCCCTCGAAGCGGTCCATGTTGTTCGCGTCGGTGTTCGACACGTACACGGCGCCGGTCACCGGATTGACCACCATGTTGTAGAGGATCGTGCCGACGTGATCGAAGACGGCGGTCTGCGCGGGCGGCGTGGCGTTCGCATCGACCACGAACACGTCGTGGTCGGGCAGCGAGAACGGCACCTTGTTGGTGAAGCTCGTGCCGTTGGCGTCGTTCCAGGTGTTTCCCGCCTGCTGCTTCATGAGCGTGGCGACCATCGGCGTCGGCAGGGAACCGCTGCCGGGCGGTGGCAGCGCGAGTGTCTGGAAGGGGCCGATCTGCGGGATCTGTCCGGGCGGCAGGGCGGCGGTCTGATTGCCCGAGTGAAACACTGCCGCATAGACCGTGGCGCCGTTCGGGCTCGCGGCGAGCGCGCGCGGCGTGTCGCCGAACAGCTCCAGGAGCGCGAGCGGCGTGCCGCCGAGCGCGGCGCCGAGATCGTTCGCGTCGAAGACCCAGAGGTCGCTGCGCGCTACGCCCCCGGCCAGGAGCTGCGGGTCGCCCGGCCGGTTCTGCCCGCGATGCGCCGCGGTCACGAACGCGCGGTTCTTCCCGGCGCCGGCGAACACGATGTCGCCCGGCTCGTCGCCCACCAAGAGCGTGCGAGTCACTTGGCGCGAGGCGACGTCCACGATCGACACACTGTCGGAAAGGTGATTGACCACCCAGACCTCGCCGTTCGTGCGCGCGGCCACCGCGACCGGCTCGAGGCCGACAGGAACCGCGCCCTTGTGCACGAGCCCTTCGGGGGTGATCTCGAAGATCTCGAGCCGCGCGTCCGGGATGTTGCACGCGAACAGGGTCGAGCCATCCGGCGAGAGCGCGAGCGGCCGCACCGGCCCGCTCTCGAAGAGCGTGTAGCTGCCCTGCGCGGGGGCAAGTCCCGCAACCAGGAGCATCCCTAGCACGAGAGCCAAAACCCGAATAGACCCCAGCCTCCGAGCCGTTCGAGCGAACGCCCTTCCCAAGCTCATCATACGTCGCGACCCGCCCAGAAGTTCCAGAATCTCGTGTGCCAGAATGCAATCACCGGAGGGAAAGCCATGAAGAACAACGTCGGCCTGTTTCTGGCGAAGCGCGCTTTTCTAAATCCCACGCTCGAAGCCTTCGTCGACACACATTCGGGCCGGCGCTTCAGCTTCGCCGAGCTGAACGCGCGCGCGAATCGCAGCGCAAATTTCCTTGCGCGTGAGCTCGGCGTGAAGAAGGGCGAGCGCGTGGGGCTGTTGCTGATGAACGGCCCCGAATTTCTCGAGGGTTTCTTCGCGATCGCGAAGCTCGGCGCGATCTGCGTGCCGCTGAATTGGCGGCTGGTCGCCGACGAGCTGCAGTTCATTCTGAAGGACTCGGGCACGCGAACCCTGGTCTTCGGCGCCGAGTTCGCGCAGGTGGTTGCGGAGCTCGAGAAGCGCGGCGCCAGCGACGTGCGCAACTGGGTGCAGGTGGGCGGCGAAGCGACCCGCGGCGCGGGGGTGCTCGACTATGACTCGCTGCAGCGCGCGGCGTCGGCCGACGAGCCCGCGGTCAGCGCCTGCGACGACGACCTGCTCTACATCATGTACACGTCCGGCACGACCGGCTTGCCGAAGGGCGCAGTGCACACGCACGCGACGGCCATGTGGGGCGTGATGACGATCGCGGCCACCGCCGAGCTGCGCTTCAAGGACCGATATCTCGTGTCACTCCCGCTCTTCCACGTGGGGGCACTCACTCCGATCACCGGCAACGTGTACCGCGGAATAACCAGCATCGTGATGCGCGCGTTCGACCCGACCAAGGTCTGGGAGCTGATCCAATCCGAGCGAGTCACGATTGCCCTGAAGGTGCCCGCGATGCTGAACTTCATGCTGCAGACCTACGACCCGGCGAAGTACGACATCTCGAGTCTGCGCTGGATCATGTCGGGCGCCGCGCCGGTCCCGGTCACACTGATCGAGGCGTACGCGAAGCTGGGCATCGAGATCCACCAGGTGTACGGACTCACCGAGAGCTGCGGCCCCGCGTGTCTCATCGGCCCCGACGAGGCGCTCGCGAAGGCGGGCTCCACGGGCAAGGCGTTCTTCCACACCGACGTGCGCGTGGTGGACGACAAGCTGAACGACATCGGCCCGGGCGAGCAGGGCGAGGTGATCATTCGCGGCCCGCACGTCATGAAGGAGTACTGGAAGCGGCCCGAGGCCACGGCCGACGCGATTCGCGGCGGCTGGCTGCACTCGGGCGACGTCGCGACCGTCGACAAAGAGGGCTTCGTCTACATCCAGGACCGCATCAAGGACATGGTGATCTCGGGCGGCGAGAACGTGTATCCCGCGGAGATCGAGAACGTGATCCTCGGGAACCCGAAGGTCGGCGAGGTCGCCGTGATCGGGCAGCCCAGTGCGAAGTGGGGGGAATCGGCGTTCGCCGTCGTGGTGAGGAAGGACGCCTCGCTCAGCGAGCGCGAGGTGCTGGACTGGTGTCAGGGAAAGCTCGCGCGGTTCAAGCAGCCGCGCGCCGTCTGCTTCATCGACGTGATCCCGCGCAACCCCTCGGGCAAGGTGCTGAAGCGCCTGTTGCGCGAGCAGTTCCCGGGCCCCGCGCCCGAGTGAGTGCGCTGAGCACTCGGTGAGATCACCCTCATCCGGAGAGGGCGGCGCTTGTGCCCCGCCGCCACTGGCCGATCGTCCGAGCGTGGCGGCACCTGCGGCTCCGGCGAGGCGAGGAATCCTCGCCAACTATCTCGTGCTGACGTATGCAGCGCTCGTCATCAACGTCTCGGGCTTCGTCACGCTGACCGGGAGTGCCCTGAGCGCCGCGTTCTCGCTGGTGGTGTGCGCGACCTACAGCGCGCTGTACCTGGCGCCGCTGGTGCTCGTCCTCGGTCCGACCTGGCTCGCCGTCCGGGGGCGCGGGCGCGGGGCGCGGGGCGCGGGCGCGGCGCTCGCGATCCTCGCCGGGTCCGTGCTGCAGATTTTAATCTACGCCGACCGCTTCCTGTTCCGGCTCTACGGCTTTCACGCGAACGGCTTCGTCTGGAACCTGGTGACCACGCGAGGCGGGATCGAGTCGATGGATGGCGGCGCAGACACGATCGGGGTCTTCTCCGCGATCGCCGCCGCGTTCGTGGCCCTGCAAGCGCTGCTCTGGTTCGCGGCGACACGCGAACCCGTCGGGGGGCGGCTCGCGCCACTGCGGCGCCTGCGGGTCGCCGTCGCCGCCGCCGTCGTGCTCCTTTTGCTCAGCGCCGGAGAGCGGGCGGTATACGCGCTCTCGTACGCCGTGCATCAGAACGCAGTCCTCGCCGCGGCGGAGGCGTTCCCTATGTACCTCCCGACCCGCGCGCGCAGCATCACGCGCGCATGGGGCATCCGTTCGCCCACCGACGAGTTTGCGCTCGACGCGTCGCGCAGCGTGATCGACTATCCGCTGCGGCCGATCGAGCGCGTTCCGCACCGAGCGTTCAACGTGGTCTGGCTCGTGTCCGAGTCACTGCGCGCGGACGTGCTCGACCCCGAGATCATGCCCGCGACGACCGCGTTCGCCGCGCGCTCGCTGCGCTTCGAGCAGCACTACAGCGGCGGCAACAACACGCGCATGGGCATGTTCTCGATGTTCTACGGCTTGTACGGCGGCTACTGGTTCGCCTTCCAGGAGCAGGAGCGCGGCCCGGTGCTGATGGACACCCTTATCGCGGATGGATACCAGCTCCAGATGCGCACGAGCGCCCGCTTCACCTATCCGGAGTTCAACGAGACGATTTTCGCGCGCGTCCCGCGCGGCGACATGCACGAGGGCGACGGGCGCCCCGGCTGGGTCAACGACCGCGAGAACGTCGCCGGCCTGATCGACTTCATCGATCGCCGCGATCCCGCGCGGCCGTTCTTCGCCTTCATGTTCTTCGAGTCACCGCACGCGCGCTACGACTTCCCGCCCGAGTCGGTGATCCGCACGCCGTATCTCGAGCGGCTCAACTACGCGACGATGGATCTCGCACGCGACATCGGCCTGATCAAGAACCGCTACCTGAATGCGTGTCACCATCTGGACTCTCAGCTCGCGCGCGTGTTCGCGCACCTCGACGAGCAGGGCCTGCTCGACTCCACGATCGTGGTCGTGACCGGAGACCACGGCGAGGAGTTCATGGAGAAGGGCCGCTGGGGCCACGCGTCGGCGTTCAGCGAGGAGCAGACGCGCGTGCCGCTGGTGTTGTACGTGCCGGGCGAGCCCCCTGCGCGGATCGACCGGATCACGAGTCACCTCGATCTTCCCGCTACGATCCTCGGCCTGCTCGGCGTCGCCAATCCGCCCTCCGACTACTCGCTCGGCTACGACCTGCTGCACGGGCCCCCGCGCGCGTCCACGGTGGTGAGCGGTTGGGACGACCTGGCCTACGTCGACGCGCAGCACAAGATCGTGTTGCCGCTCGGGCGCTTCGATTTCGCGCTGAAGCGCCGTGTCACCACGCGCGACGACGCCGCAATGCCCGCGCCCGACGCGCTGCTCACACCCGATCACCGTCACGTGCTCGACCTGCTGCGCGATCTGAGACGCTTCGGGCGAACGCGGGGCTGAAGCCGGCCCGGGAGCGCCTCTGGTAGACTCGCTGCGCCACAGGGAGGGCACCATGGCGCTCGAGATCCGAGACGCGGAGCTCTTCGCGGTCACCGCGGAGACGCTGACCCTCTCGTTCGCGGTCGCCGACGCGTCCGGCCCGGTGGCGGCGCGGGCGCGAGTTCTCGTAGACGGCGAGCTGCGCGCCGTCTCCGAAGGCCCCGCGGGCACGCGCCACGTCCGCATCGAGGGACTCACTCCCGACTCGGACCACCGCATCGAGATCGAAGCCGCCGGCGCGCCGCCGGCGGAGCCGACCCGCTACTTCCCTGGGCGCACGCGGACCCTGGCCGCGCCGCGCGGCAAGTGCGTGGCGCGCTTCGCCACCCTGAACGACCTGCACTTCGGCGAGCAGCGCTTCGGGGGCACCTTGCAGGCCGACGGTGAGTACGGCGATCCCCGGCCGGGCTTTCCGATCGCGCGCGAGACCGACGGCGACGTCCCGTACTGGCAGCTGATGAACGAGGACGCGGTCGCGGACATCAACGCGCTGGGCGTCGACGCGGCGTTCATCAAGGGCGACATCGCCGATCGCGGCGCGCGTGAGCAGTTCGAGTTCGCGGCGCGAACCTTCGCGCGCTTCGAGATGCCCTGGCACGCGTTTCTCGGCAATCACGATCACTACGCGCGCCTCGTCGGCGAGGAGGTCGACGGCTACGCGATTCTGAATCAGCCGCCGGCGCCGCGCGCGCTCGAGCTCGGCGGTTGGAAGCTGCTCCTGCTCGACAGCGTCGAGCCGGGGCAACACCACGGTGTGTTCCCCGACGCGCGGCTCGAGTGGCTCGCCGACCAGCTCGCGGAGACGCGCGAGCGCGGGCAGCCGACTTTGCTCCTGACGCACCACCAGCCGGTCCCGCCCGAGCATCGCCACAGCTACCCGAACTCGATCGGCATCGTGCCCGAGCACTCGACCCGCATCTTCGACCTGCTCGGGAAGAACCCGCAGGTGCAGGGCGTGCTGATCGGTCACACGCACCGCAACCGCGTGCGCCGCTACGCGGCCTCCGGCGCGATCCCGTTCGTCGAGGTGCACTGCGTGAAGGACTATCCGGGCGGCTTCGCCGTCTACGAGCTCTACGACGACGGCACGTTCCGGCAGGAGGCGCGCCGCACGTCCAGCGCTCGCGCGCTCGCGCACTCGACCCGCTGCCGCGACTTCTTCGACGGCGGTTACCGCGACTTCGCGCTCGGCACCCTGGCCGAGCGCGCCTGGGTCGCGGGGGGGATGCGCTAGACCGCGCCCGCGGTCGCCAGGTCGCCGATCGCCGATCAGTGACTCGCGCGAGTCAGGATCTCCGTGGAGTGGCGGTAGCAAGGAGAATCAGGAATCATTCCTGA
>DATFUE010000528.1:0-2254 GCA_035261165.1 Myxococcota bacterium | reverse complement strand
CGCGTGGCAAATCAGTCCCTGATTGACTTCTCTCGCCTTCGCGCCTGTTTGACTTCGTTCGCCTTCGGCTCACTGCGCGCGCCTTCGGCGCTTGCGAGCCTCGCTCGGGACGGCCCTCGCTCGGCCGCGTCAATTGAACTCCGTTCGCCTGCGGCTCGCTGCGCGCGCCTTCGGCGCTTGCGGGCTCGGCTCGAGGCGGCTCTCGCCTCGCCGTCGCGTTGTTCGTCGGCGGGGTCGAGAAGACTCGGAGTGACCAAGCTCAGTCACTCATTCACTCACCCAACCCGGGGAGCCCGGCGGGGGCCGGAGCCGGCTGAGGGGGGTCCCGTACCCGGGGGGACCCCCGAAGCGGCGACGGACACCGCCCGGGCGGCGACACGGAATCCGAAAAACGCAGCCCGAGCGCTCGCCGGATGCCGACGAACCTCAGGCGTACCCGCCGGGTGAGGAGGCGCCGGCGAGGCGCGGGCGGCGAGTCATCCGGCTCTACGCTCGCCTCCGCCTCGCCGCGCGCGGCAGCCGCCGCTCGCAGGCTTCGCTCGGCCGGTTCGGTGCGCCGATGGGCCTGCTGGCAGCGGCACGCCCGCTCGAATACCCTGGGCCTCCCATGTCAGATTCCCTAGGCGAGTCGCGTACCTCGGGCGTTCTCGCCCGGCTGCCGATGCACTGCAAGAGCCCGGCACGGCCCAGCCCCGCCGTGTTCGAGATGAAGCGCATGCTGCGCCGGCGCGGGCTCCACTCGGTGTGCGAGGAAGCGCGCTGTCCGAACCTGGCCGAGTGCTTCGGGCGCGGCACGGTGACGTTCATGCTGCTCGGCGACGTGTGCACGCGCGCGTGTCGCTTCTGTCACGTGGCCACCGGCCTCGGTCGGCCGGTGGATCCGGGCGAGCCGCAGCAGGTCGCGGAGGCCGCGCGCGAGCTCGGGCTGCGGCACGTGGTGCTGACCAGCGTGAATCGCGACGACCTGGACGATCAGGGCTCGACTCAGTTCGCGCGCACGCTGGCGGCGCTGCGACGGGTTGCGCCGAGCGCGTCGGTCGAGGTGCTCACGCCCGACTTTCGCGGCGATCCCGACTGCATCGACCGCGTCGCCGACGCGCACCCCGATGTCTACAACCACAACCTCGAGACGGTGCCCGGCCTGTATCGCGAGGTGCGCATCGGCGCGCGCTACGACCGCTCGCTCGCGCTGCTCGCGCGCGTGAAGGCGCGCCACCGCGCGACGCTCACCAAGTCGGGACTGATGCTCGGGCTCGGAGAGACGCGCGAGGAGCTCCTCGCGGTGTTTCGCGACCTGCGTGAGGCGGGAGTCGACTGTCTCACGCTCGGTCAGTATCTACGCCCCACGCTGCGCCACCGCGCGGTGACGCGCTATCTCGATCCGCGCGAGTTCGCGGAGCTCGGGGGCGCTGCCCGCGAGCTGGGCTTCCGCCACGTCGAGGCCGGGCCGCTCGTGCGCAGCTCCTTCCACGCCGATACGGCGCTGAATCTCCTCTCCCCCCTCCGAGGCCCGGCATGATGAAGTTCGAGAAGCTGGAGCGGCTGCCGCCGTACGTGCTCGCGATCGTCAACGACCTCAAGGCCCGCGCGCGGCGCGCGGGCGAGGACGTGGTGGACCTCGGATTCGGAAACCCGAATCACGCGACCCCCCCGCACGTGGTCGAGAAGCTGGTCGAGGCGGCGCGCGATCCCAGGAACCACCACTACTCCGCGTCGCGCGGGCTTCCGAACTTGCGCCGCGCGATGGCGCGCTGGTACCAGCGCCGCTACGCGGTGACTCTCGACCCCGAGACGCAGGTGATGTCGACGATCGGCGCGAAGGAGGGGCTCTCCCACTTCGTGATGGCCACGATCGCGCGCGGTGACACCGTTCTGTGTCCCGATCCCTGTTACCCGATCCACAGCTTCTCGGTGCTGATCGCCGGCGGCGACATCCGCCGCGTCCCCCTGCACCCGCTGGACGGGCTCTTGATTCGACTCGAAGAGGCGACCCTGGCGAGCTGGCCGCGCCCCAAGATGCTGATCGCCTCGTTCCCGCACAATCCGACGACGGCGACGGTGGACCTAGTGTATCTCACGCGGCTGGTCGACTTCTGCCGCGCGAACGATCTCGTCCTGGTGCACGACCTCGCGTACGCCGAGATCTGCTTCGACGGCTACGTGCCGCCGAGCGTCTTGCAGGTTCCCGGCGCGTTCGACTGCGCGATCGAGTTCACGTCGCTGTCGAAGTCACACGCGATGGCCGGCTGGCGGG
>DATFUE010000527.1:0-4297 GCA_035261165.1 Myxococcota bacterium | reverse complement strand
GAGGGATATACTCGGCTGAACGCTCGGGAGGGACTCCGATGGGCTTCCATCATCTGGCCGTGGCCACGAAGGACGCGATCGCGAACGACGTGTTCTACGAGCGAGTGATGGGCTTCACCTTGACCAAGGTCGAAGTCGGGGCGACCCCAGCCGGCGGTTGGGCGAAGCATCTCTTCTACGACACGGGCAGCGACGGGATGATCGCGTTCTGGGAGCTGCACGACGATGCGATCGGCAACGACTACCCGACCGCCCTCTCCGAAGGGGTCGGGCTGCCGATCTGGGTGAATCACATCGCGTTCGCGGCGCACGATCTCGGAGACCTCGAGGTGCGCAAGCAGCGCTGGCTCGAGAACGGCTACGACGTGATGGAGATCGACCACCACTGGTGCACGTCGATCTACACCACCGATCCGAACGGAACCCTGGTCGAGTTCTGCACCACGACCGCGGAGTTCGTCGCGGCCGACCGGAAGAAGGCTCGCGAGCTGCTCACCGCGAAGTCACCCGAGCCGGTCTCGCCGAAGAGTCAGAAGTTCCACAAGGCGATGCGCGAGCCTCTGCACCTGTCCGCGACTAGGCGCTGATCCAGGCGTCGAGCGCGCGCGCCGCGTCGACGTCGCGCATCTGCAGCGGCGGGCGCTTCATCGCGAACGCGGAGATCGCCTCGAGCGGGCCGGCCTCGCCGCGCTCCAGCGCGAGCTTCGCGCAGCGGATCGCGTCGATCGCCACGCCCGCGCTGTTCGGCGAATCCTCGACCGAGAGGCGCAGCTCGAGGTTCATCGGCACGTCGCCGAAGCCGCGCCACTCCATGCGCACGAAGCAGACCTTGTTGTCCTTCTGCCAGGCGACGTAGTCGGAGGGGCCGATGTGGATGTTCTCGGCCGACAGTCTCTCGCCGAGCTGTGACTGTACCGACTCGGTCTTCGACAGGCGCTTGTTCGCGAGTCTCTCGTGCTCGAGCATGTTGAGGAAATCGGTGTTGCCACCGGTGTTGAGCTGGTACGTGGCGTCGAGGGTGACGCCGCGGTCGGAGAGCAAGCGCGCCAGCGTGCGGTGCACGATCGTCGCGCCGACCTGGCTCTTGATGTCGTCGCCCACGATCGGCAGGCCCGCGGCGCGGAAGCGCTCGGCCCACACGGGATCCGAGGCCAGGAACACCGGCACGCAGTTCACCAGCGCGACGCGCGCGGCGAGGCAGGCTTCGGCGTAGTGGCGCACCGCGCGCTCCGATCCGACCGGCAGATAGCAGACCAGGACCTCGGCGCCGGTCTCGCGCAACACCTGCGCCACGTCGACGGGCTCCGCCCGCGCGAGGCGGAACGCGCGCTCCGCGGGGTAGCGCGCCATGTGCTCCGCGACGCCGTCGAGCGGCGGGCCCATCTGCACGGTGACTCCCGACGCGCGCAGTTTCTCGGCGAAGATCTTCGTGCAGTTCGGCGCCGCGAAGGCGGCCTCCTCGAGCGGTCGCCCGACCTTCCGCTCGTCGACGTCGAACGCCGCGACGACGCGCAGATCCTCGAGCCGATAGCCGCCGATCTGCGCATGCAACAGGCCGCTGGTGTGCGCCAGCTCGTGCGTCCGGTAGTACTCGAGTCCCTGCAACAGCGCGCTGGCGCAGTTCCCCACTCCAGCGACCGCGAGTCGAAGCGTCGGCATCCCTTCCCTGTACTCCCGTTCCTTGCGCCGTAAGAGCCCGCGCAGGGTCACTCAGTCTACGGCACGCGTCGAGAGTTTTTTCGCGCAGCGATCCGCGCTTCCCATTTTGTGGAGCGAACGGGAGAAAGCGCCCACGGCGCGCCCGGCACTGCGCCCGCGGCCAATGCTTCAGTGGCATGGATTTTGGATACGACCGATCGCATCCCTTGGAGGGCCCGTCATGATCAGGATTCGCCGCGGAGCTGCGCACTGCCGCACCCGCGACTGCCGGGAGCGCGAGAAACTCGTGCCCCTCGTTCCGATCTCTTTCGACTTCGACTGCCCCGGCTGCGGTCTCCCCGCCGCGATCGACCCGGAGTACGGCGCCGGTCTGGGCGCTTCGCGGGTCTACAACGAAGTGTGCGTGTACTTCGGCTTCGATCCGGTGACCCGCACCTACACGGATTCGGCGCGCGCCGAAGACACGACCTTGTTCGGCCAGCACAGTGCCTACGCGTTCTTCAGCCCGCTCGTGCGGGAGCGCTCGGAAGCGGAGCTCCTTGCCCGCAAGCTACTGACTCGCCTGAATGGCGAGCGCGGCGCCGCCCGCCCGCTGCGCTCGACGCGCCAGCAGCTCGTCGACGAAGGCTGGCGCGTCGCCGGCTAGCGGCGGCCCGCGAGTGACACCCAGGTCGCGCGCGCGCGACCGACGACCCCACCCGACGCGCTGAAGATCGCCGCGCCGGCGGTGCCGCGCTTCCCTTCCTGCGCGATCGGCCATGCGACGACACTCGCGGTCTCGCCCGCGCGCAGCTCGCCGTCGAGCGCGACGCAGAGCTTCGCGAGCACCATCGGCTCGAGCGCGCGCGCGGCCTCGGCCTCGAGCAGCGGGAACGCCGTCGGGCAGTCGAGCACCGCCCAGAGAAACTCGGGCGCGACCCGGCCGCGCAGATCGCACAGCGAGGCGTCGGGCGTCCAGAGTGCCGCGACCGCATCGCTGCCCGACACGAGACCCGGAAACACGCGCAGCCCGTCGCCCGCGCCGCGCGCCGGGCCGCACACGAAGCACCCGGGGAAGGGATGCGTGCGCATCGCCCGGCAGCCGCCGGCGCGCGCCGCGGTCTCGCGCGCATCGGGCGCCGCGCGGAGCTCGAGCTCGAAGGCCCGCGGCGCGGCGCGGGCGAGCTCGGCCCCCGCGAGCTGGAGCGAGCGCGCGCCGTCGGCGCGCGCCTCGATCTTCACGCGCGTGTCGAGCGGCGTCGGCGCGCGCAGGGTGACTTCCACGGGACCCGCGATGCCGCGCGCGAGCAACCCCGCGACGTAGCCGCCATTGGCGATTCCCGGAGGCCCGCAGAAGCGCGCGGCGACGACGAGCTCATCGAGCATCGCCGCGATTCTGGCTGGACGGGTCCGGGCTCGCAATCCATCTTGGGGTCGGGTCTTCTGGAGGCACGCATGTCGGCGAACGAGAGCTCGGCGGTGAGCGCGTACCTGTCCGGGCTCCAAGACCGCATCTGCGCCGCGCTCGAGGCCGCGGATGGGCGCGCGCGCTTCGACCTGCGCCCGAGCGACGGCGCCGACGGCGTTCAGGCTCGGCCGCGCGTGCTCTCGGAGGGGGCGGTATTCGAGCGCGCGGCGGTCTTGTTCTCGCACGCCCACGGACCCGCGCTTCCGCCCGCCGCCACCACACGCCGGCCGGAGCTCGCGGGCAAGCGCTTCGAGGCGGTGTCTCTCTCGCTGATCGTGCACCCGCGCAACCCCTACGTGCCCACCTCGCACGCGAACCTGCGCTTCTTCCGCGCGGAGGCCGACGTGCCGACCTGGTGGTTCGGCGGGGGCTTCGACCTGACGCCGTGCTACGGCTTCGACGAGGACTGCGCGCACTGGCACCGCGAGGCGCGCGCCGCCTGTACACCATTTGGTGACGGCGTGTACGCGCGCTTCAAGAAGGCCTGCGACGAGTATTTCTTCCTGCCCCACCGCGGCGAGACTCGCGGCGTCGGTGGGCTCTTCTTCGACGACTTCGCGGAGGGCGGCTTCGAGACCGCGTTCGCGCTGCTGCGCAGCATCGGCGACCGCTATCTGCCCGCCTATCTCCCGATCGTCGAGCGCCGCAAGCAGACGCCGCACGGCGAGCGCGAGCGCGCGTTCCAGCTGTACCGGCGCGGGCGCTATGTCGAGTTCAACCTCGTCTACGACCGCGGCACGCGCTACGGGCTGCAGTCGGGGCGGCGCATCGAGTCCGTGCTCGCCTCGCTGCCGCCGCTCGCCGCCTGGCGATACGACTTCGTTCCCGAGCCGGGCAGCCCCGAGGAGCGGCTGGTCAGCGAGTATCTCCGGCCGCGCGACTGGGCAGACGCGGCGCGGTGAAGTCGGCGCCGTTTCGCCTGCGCGCCGACGACGGGGTCGAGCTCCACGTGCACCACTTCGCGCCCGAATCGCAGAGCGAGGTTCGCGCCGTGCTCCAGATCGTGCACGGCATGGGCGAGCACGGCGCGCGCTACGAGCGACTCGCCCGCGAGCTGTGCGCCGACGGGTTCGCCGTGTACGCCGCGGACTGCCGCGGTCACGGTCGGACCGCGCGGAGCGCCGCGGAGCTCGGTCACTTCGCCGATCGCGACGGCTGGGAGCAGATCGTCGCGGACGTGCAGACCCTGGC
>DATFUE010000526.1:0-9500 GCA_035261165.1 Myxococcota bacterium | reverse complement strand
CGCAGCGCGAACACCGCTGCGCTTCCGCCGAGGTCGCGCACGGTCGTGAAGCCGGCTTCGAGCGTGCGCTTGGCGTACATCGCGCCGCGCAGCGCGACCTGCCCTTCGTCCTCGGTCACTCGGCGCAGGCGGACGTCGGAGGTGTACTCCGCGGTGAGATGCACGTGCAGGTCGATCAGGCCCGGCAGCACGAACTTGTCGCGCAGGTCGATGACTTCCGCGGCGCCGCTCTTCCCCGCCATGATTTGCTCGGGCGGCACGATGCCGTTCAGCACCTCGCTGATCTGGCCGTCGTGCACCACCAGCGTGGTCTCCCCGCGCGGCGCCTGGCCGGGCACCACCAGCACGGAGCCACACTGCACGAGGGTCCACTTCTCGGGCGGCGCGGAGGCGGCGCGCGCGTTTCCCAGCGCCGCGGCGATCGCCAGCAGGAGACTCGCGATCCGCTTCATCGGTTCCTCAGATCTGGCGGCCGAGCGCTTGCCAATAGCGGTCGCGGATTGCGCGGCGCTGCACCTTGCCGGCGTCGCTGCGCGGCAGCGCCGAGTCGAAGTCGATGCTGCGCGGGCACTTGAAGTGCGCCAGCCGCTCGCGGCAGTGAGTCAGAAGCTCGCGCGCGAGTGACTCGGAGGGCGCGAAGCCGTCGGCGAGCTGCACGACGGCCTTCACTTCCTCGCCGAACTCCTCGTTCGGCACGCCGATCGCGGCCGCGTCCTGCACAGCCGGGTGCATGAGCAGGACCGCATCGATCTCGGCCGGGTAGATGTTCACGCCGCCGGAGATGATCAGCTCCACCGTGCGCCCGGTGAGGAACACGTAGCCGTCCTCGTCCTGGTAGCCCATGTCGCGCATCGTGAACCAGTCACCGTCGTACGACGCAGAAGTCTTCTGCGCGTCCTTCCAGTACTCGAAGCGGCCGCGCGCCGGCGCGTGGAACCAGACGGTGCCGACCGTGCCCGTCGGCACGGCGCGGCCGGAGTCGTCGCGGATCTCGAGCGTGCCCGCGTCCGCCGGCTTGCCCACGCTGCCGGGCTTGCGCAGCCACTCGTCGGCGAAGATGAACGTGCCGCCGCCCTCGGTGGCCGCGTAATACTCGTGCAGGATCGGGCCGAGCCAATCCATCATCGCCTTCTTCACGTGCGGCGGCGTCGGTGCGGCGCCGTGCAGGATCACGCGCAGCGAGGAGAGGTCGTAGCGGGCCTTCACGTCGTCGGGCAGCGCCAGCAGGCGGTGGAACATGGTCGCGACCATGTGCGTGTGAGTCGCGCGCGAGCGCTCGATCGCGCGCAGCGTGTCCTCGGCGTCGAACTTCTCCAGCAGCACGACGCCGAGCCCCGCCGCGAGCGGCCCCGCGAGATTGAAGGCCAGCGGCGCCGCGTGATACAGCGGACCGGTGCACAGCGAGCGATCGGTCTGGGGCCGGTACGCGCAGGCCTGCGCGGTGAGCTTCGCGACGCCGCTCGCCGCCGGCGTCTCTTTTCGGTGTACGCCTTTCGGGCGGCCGGTCGTGCCCGAGGTGTAGAGCATCGTCCCGCCGAGCACGGGGTCGGGGAGGTCCTCTCCCGACTCACTCGCGAGGACGGTGTCGAGCGGCTCGAAGCCGGGAATCTCGCCGCCGATCGAGAGACGCACCGACGCCTTCGGGCACGCCGCGGCCGCGCCGGACGCCACCGCCGCGAAGCGCGCGTCGGCGAGGAACGCGCGCGCCTCGCAGTTCTCGAGCACGTAGATCGCTTCGTCGAGCTGCAGGTGCCAGTTCAGCGGAGTGAGTCGCAGCCCGCTGCGCAGCGCGGCGGCGTAGGCGATCGCGAACTCCGGCCGGTTCGAGCAGAAGAGCGCGATCGAGTCGCCGCGCCCGAGGCCGCGCTCGCGCAGCGCGCGCGCGAGTCGGTTCGCCCCGGCGTTCAGCTCGCCGTAGGTCAGGTTGCCCGCCGGCGACAGGATCGCGAGTCTCTCGGGCGCCTCGCGCGCGTGCAGCGCGATCGCCATCCCACTCAGGCGCAGCTGCTCCGCCTCGGCCGGGTCGATGCTCGTCATGGGCGGCGATTCTACTCCGAGCCGCGATAGCTCACGCGGTAGATCGCGCCCGCGAAGTCGTCGGACACGTAGAGCGAGCCGTCCGGTCCATCGAGCACGTCGACCGGCCGGCCGATCACGTCTTCGTTCAGCTCGAAGCCGGTGAGGAAGTCCGACTCCGCGATCGAGCCGTCCGCCCGCCACTCGAGCAAGACGACCTTGTAGCCGGTCTTCTTGGTGCGGTTCCAGGAGCCGTGCAGCGCCGCGAAGGCCTGCCCGCGATAGCGCTCGGGAAACGCCCGGCCGCGGTAGAAGCGCATGCCGAGCGGAGCGGTATGTGCGCCGAAGGCGTGCGCGGGCGGAACGGCCGCGGCGATCCTGTCGCCGCCCTGCGCGCCGAGGTCGGGGTCGAGCGCGCCGTTGCCCAGCACGAACGGCCAGCCGTAGAACTTGCCGGGCTCGATCTTGTTCAGCTCGCAGGGCGGCACGTCGTCGCCCAGCAGGTCCCGGCCGTTGTCGGTGGCGTAGAGCGCGCCGTCCGCGGGCCGCCAGTCGAAGCCGACCGAGTTGCGCAGGCCCGTGGCGACCAGCTCGAGGTCGGCGTCGCCTTGCTTGAAGCGGTGCAGGGTCGCGCGGCGCTGGTCGTCCTCGATGCACGCGTTGCAGCTCGAGCCGATCGACAGATACATCCAGCCGTCGGGTCCGAGGCCGATCGTCTTGGTCCAGTGATTCCCGTCGATTGGCAGACCCGTGACCACGGTCTCGACTTCGCCCCGCGTCTCGCGCGCCGCGGCGTCGAAGCGCACGCGCTTCACGGCGCCGGTCTCGGCGACGTAGAGCCAGTCACCCGAGAACTCGAGCCCGTGAGGCTTGTCGAGGCCGGTGAGTAGCTTGCGCACGCCGTCGGCCCGCCCGTCGCCGTTCGCGTCGCGCTCGAGCAGGAACACCGTGCCCTCGCGGGGCGAGCTCACGAGCAAGTCACCTGCCGCGGTGAAGCGCAGGAACCGCGCGTTCGAGATTCCGTCGGCGAAGAGCGTGACCGCGAACCCATCGGGCAGCTTCAGGCGCCTCTCGAGCTCCGACTTGGCCGGCGGCGCCGCGCCGAGCAGCGTGCCCACCAGGGGCGCGTTCACGGCGAAGCGCTCGGGCAGGAACGCGCGGCACGCCCCGATGGCGGCGATCACGACGAGCGCGGCAACTGCCAGGACGCGACGCATGCGTGTGCTCCTTCCGGCGCGCAACTATACTCGGCGCGCTGGAGGTGGACGGAGGATCGCTGCCACTCCGAGGCTTCGGCCTCGAGGTGGGAGAGGAAAGTCCGGGCTCCACAGGGCGGGGAGGTGGCTAACGGCCACCGAGGGTGACCTCAGGGAAAGTGCAACAGAAATGACACCGCCAACCTCGGAGCTTCGGCCCCGAGCGGTAAGGTTGAAATCGTGGGGTAAGAGCCCACGCGCGACAGCCGGGTGACCGGCGGCGAGGCAAACCCCTCCCGGAGCAAGCTCGAATAGGGGCACTTATAAGGACGGCCCGTCCGAATCGCGCGCGCGAGCGCGCGAGAGTGTCCGGGTCAGAGCGCTCGAGCCCGTCGGCAACGGCGGGCCTAGACGAATGATCCTCACCACCGGCTTCGCAAGGAGTCAGTGGAACAGGACCCGGCTTACAGTCCACCTCCAGCTTTGCTCGCCACTATCCGTCGCCGATCTGGCAGTATCTCTGCGGAGGGAGTCATGCTGAAATCCTGCCTCATCGCCATCGCGGCTCTCGCCTTGTCAACTCACCTGTCGAGTGCCGCCTCGGTACGAGTCGAATTCGGCGGAACCGTGGACTTCTCGCAAGCCGATCCGCAGAGTCCGTTCCTCGACTACCTCGGTTCGCTCGAACCCGGAACTCCGTTCTCGGGCTCGCTCGTCTTTGATGACTCGCTGCCGAATACGCAGGGTGGCCTGTTCTATCTCCCTGTCCCGCCTTCGAGTCTCGAAGTCACCCTCGGTGATCTGACGTGGAACGCGCAAGGGATCCTTCAGATGTTGACCGTGACGACGCCGGGCGATGAACCGCCCAACGTCGGCGTCTGGGGCACGTTGACCTTTGCCGACTATTTCGACGCGACCTTCGTGATCTATCTGAAGGATCGCTCCGGTCATCCGCTCGTATCGAACGACCTGGCGGACATTCCTTGGGACATATCGCTGTATCCCGACCGAGAGGTTTCGTGGATCATCCGGAGCGCCTTCTTGCCGGGCACCGTCGCCGTGCACGGAAGGATCACTTCTCTCTCCGCCGTGCGCGAGCCGGGCCCGGCGCTGCTGCTGGCCGCGCCCGCGCTCGCGCTCCTGGCCGCTCGCTTTCGCCGCGCGCGCGGCTGACGTAGATCTCTCGGGGTGAAGCGCGTCCTCGAATCCCTGATCGCCCTCCTCGACCTCGAGCCGATCGAGGTGAACTTGTTCCGCGGGCGGAGCCCGAAGGACGGCTGGCAGCGGGTGTTTGGCGGGCAGGTGGTCGGGCAGGCCTTGGTCGCGGCGGGGCGGACGGTCGAGGGGCGCACGGCGCACTCGTTCCACTCGTATTTCCTGCGGCCCGGCGATCCGGACGTGCCGATCCTGTACGACGTCGACCGCATCCGCGACGGCACGAGCTTCACGACGCGCCGCGTGGTCGCGATCCAGCACGGGCGCGCGATCTTCAACATGCAGGCCTCGTTTCAGATCGACGAGCCGGGCCTCGAGCATCAGCTCTCGATGCCCGACGTTCCCCCGCCCGAAACCCTGCAAAACGAGATCGAGCTGCGGCGCCGCGTCGCGGACCGGCTGCCCGAGAAGATGCGGCCGTACTTTCTGCGCGATCGGCCGATCGAGGTGCGGCCGGTCGACCCGGTCGACGAGTTCGAGCCCGAGCCGCGCGCGCCGCTGCAGAACGTCTGGTTCCGCGCGGTCGACGCGCTCCCCGACGACCGCGCTCTACACCAGTGCGTGTTGGCCTACGCGTCCGATCTGACCCTGCTCGACACGAGCACCCTGCCCCACGCGATCTCGTGGTGGAGCGAGAAGCTGCAGACTGCGAGCCTCGACCACGCGATGTGGTTCCATCGCCCGTTCCGCGCCGACGACTGGCTGCTGTACGCGCAGGACAGCCCCCGCGCCGCGGGCGCGCGCGGCTTCAACCGCGGCACCGTGTTCACGCGCGACGGCGACCTGGTCGCCTCGGTAACGCAGGAAGGTCTGATCAGACCCCGGAAGTGACCTCCCGCGTCCCCGCGCGGCGAAACTGCGGGTGGCCCGCGGGCTGATAGGTCAGCACGAATGCGCGGCGGCTCGCGCTCGAGCGATTCACTCGCGAGCCGTGCACGACGTCGCCGTGGAAGAAGATCGCCGAGCCGGCCGGCGCGGTGATCGGCACGCGCGGCGCCTCGGGCAGCGCCCGATCCACGTCGGTGTAGAGCCGGCCGAGCGTGCCGCGCTCCGTGAGCCCGGGCAGCACGCCGCGGCGCTGTGACCCGGGGATCATCCACAGACAGCCGTTCTCCTCGCTCGCGTCGTCGAGATACACCTGCACCGAGGCGAGTCGATCGACGTGCGGGCACTCGAACGCGAAGTACGGGCTGTCCTGATGCCATGGAAACGGCGCTCCGCCCGGGCGCTTGAAGTTCACCTTGTCCGTGAACAGGGCCAGGCGCGCGGCCCCACACAGATCGGTGACGGGCGCCCAGAGCCGCGGGTCGTCCGCGAGCCGATCCAGCTCCGGGTCGAGGTGCAGGAAGGGCTCCATCGAGCGGACGTCCGAGCGCGCGTCGTCCCACTCCCACTTCACGCACGCGCCGAGCACGTCCTGGTAGCGCTTGCCGTCGATGCGCCCGACCGCGCCCGCGCCCGGCGCGCGTGACTCCGAAAGGACGTTCGCGTGCACGCGCTCGACCGCCGCGCGCAGCCGTTCGAGCTCGGCGGCGGCAAAGACGCGCTCGCGCACGAAGTAGCCGTCCGCGCGAAAGGCGGCGAGCTCGAGGGGCGTGGCGGCGAGCGTCACGGCGCGGCAGCTTGACGGCCGGGTCCGGCGCGGTCAAGCGCCGGGCGGGGGGAGGAAGAAGACCTTGATCGTCGTCACCGGGGCCGCGGGCTTCATCGGCAGCAACCTGGTCCGCGCGCTGAACGCGCGCGGACGCGCCGACCTGCTGCTCGTCGACGATCTCACGAACGGGCGGAAGTTCTCGAACCTCGTCGACTGCGACTTCGAGGACTACCTCGACAAGAACGTCTTCTTCGAACGCATCCACGCGGGAAAGCTCGATGGCCGGGTCGAGGCCGTGCTGCATCAGGGCGCATGCTCCGACACCACCGAGTGGAACGGGCGCGTGATGCTCGGCGACAACTACGAGGCGTCGAAGGCTCTCTTCAAGTTCTCGACCGAGCGCGGCATCCCGCTCGTGTACGCATCGTCGGCCGCGGTCTACGGCATGGGTCCCGAGTTCCGCGAGGATCCGGAGTGCGAGCGGCCGCTCAATCTCTACGGCTGGTCGAAGCTCTTGTTCGACCGCTGGGTGCGGCACCGCTCGCGCGCACTGCGCAGTCAGGTCGTCGGCCTGCGCTACTTCAACGTCTACGGGCCCCGCGAGTCACACAAGGGCGAGATGGCCAGCGTCGCGTGGAAGCACCATCTGCAGCTCCGCTCGGGCGACGTGGTGCGGCTCTTCGAGGGCTCGGAGGGCTTCGCGCCCGGCGAGCAGCGACGCGATTTCGTGTACGTCGGCGACGTGGTGGGCGTGAATCTCTGGTTCCTCGAGCACCCGGAGGTCTCGGGCATCTACAACGTCGGCACCGGGCGCGCCCAGACCTTCAACGACGTCGCGCGCGCGGTGATCGCGCACCACGGGCGCGGGCGGGTCGAGTACGTGCCCTTCCCCGAGGTCCTGCGCGGCACGTACCAGAGCTTCACCGAGGCCAGTCTCGTGAAGCTGCGCGAGGCCGGGTACGACACGCCCTTCCTCTCGGTCGAGGCGGGCGTGTCCCGTTACTTGAAGGAGGTCACCCGGTCTTAGCCGATCTCGATCCGCCGCGGCTTCGCGGACTCGACCTTCGGCAGGTCGAGCTCGAGCACGCCGTTTCGCAGCGTGGCACGGATGCCGGCGCCGTCGATCGCGCTCGAGAGTCTGAAGCGCGCGTCGAAGTTCCCGACATCGCATTCGGTGTGCAGCGGCGCGAGATTCTCGTAGTCCTCCAAGGCGACGCGCCCGCGAATCGCGAGCACGCCGTCGACCAGCTCGACCTCGACCGAGCGCTCGTCCACGCCCGGCAGGTCCGCCCAGAGGCGCAGGCCCGCCTCGGTCTCGAGTATGTCGACCTTCGGCTGGCGGGTGCGCGCAGGCCGCGTGTTTGCTTCCGTCGTCGTCATTTCAGTTTCCTCCTCTGCTGCGAGTCACGAAGCGCTGACGGCGATCTGCCGGGGCTTGGCCTCGGCGCGCGCTGGAACGCGCAGCGTGAGCACGCCGTGCTTGCAGCTCGCAAGCGCAAGCGACGGATCGACGTCGCGCGACAGCTGAAGTGAGCGCGAGAACTCGCCCGCGAAACGCTCGCGGCGGTGATACGCGCCCTGCGCGGCCGGCTCCTCGGAGCGCTTGCCGCTGATCGAGAGCGTCTGTCCGCGGCTCTCGATCGACAGGTCCTCGGGCGCGAAGCCCGGAACCTCGACTCGGATCACCAGCTCGTCGCCGGAGCGAAACACGTTGACCGCGGGCTGCTCCCACTCTTTGTGCAAGCGGAAGAGCGCGTTCAACGGGTCGAGCTCGCGGCTGAAGGTGAATGAAGCCACTTGAGGTCCTCCTTTTCTTCGTCCGAGTTCCTCGGACGGCGCGAATTGCTAGAAACGGGTTCGTCGGGGTCAAGCGCCCGGAGCTGGCCTAGAATTCGCGTCCCTGGAGGTGGGAAATGGCGGGCCGAAGAGAGAGCGCTTCCGTCCGCTACACCCGCGACTACGTGCGCATTCCGTCGGTGAACCCGATGCGGCGTACGGACCTCGACCCGGCGATCACGGGCGAACGCCGCTACGCCGAGCACCTGCGCGAGCAGCTGCGCGCGCTGGGCCTCGATGCGCAGCTCGTCGGCGACCCGGCGCGGCCGTCGCTGGTGGCGGAGGCCCGGGTCGCGGACGCCGGCGAGACGATCCTCGTCGCGTCGCATCTCGACACGGTCCCCGTCGACGGGATGCAGAGCGATCCCTTCGACCCGCGCGTCGCCGACGGGCGGATCTACGGCCGCGGCGCATGTGACACCAAAAGCGGTATGGCGGCGCTGGTGGCGGCGCTGGAGCGCGTGCTCGCCCACAAGCGCCTGCGCCGCAACCTGATTCTCGTCGGCGAAGCGGACGAGGAGCTCGGCAGCACGGGGGTGCGCGACGTGCTCGCGCATCTCGGCACGCAGCACCCCGACTGGGTGATCGCGACCGAGCCGACCGAGCTGCGCTGCGTGACTCGCCACAAGGGCATCGTGCATGCCGAGCTGCGCGCGAGCGGCGTGGCGTGTCACAGCTCCGATCCGTCGCGAGGCAAGAGCGCGATCACGGCACTGGCGCGCGCGCTGCTGGCGCTCGACGAGCTCGCGGCGGAGCTGGGCACGCGCGTCGATCCGAACCTGGGCGCGGCCACGCTCTCGGTCGGACGCATCGGTGGTGGCAGCGCCACCAACATCGTCCCCGACGACGCCTGGCTCCTGCTCGACCGCCGCTGCCTGCCAGGCGAGGACGACGTCTCGGTGCGCGCCGAGCTCGAGGGCGCGCTGGCGAAGCACGACCTGACCGACGTGCGCGTCGAGTGGTGCACGCTCGAAAAGGCGTCGCTCGCCACCCCGGCGGACGACCCGTCGGTACTCGCGCTGCAGGCGGCGCTGGCGGAAGCGGGCCTCGAGACAGCGCCCGCCGGCGTCGCCTTCGGCACCGACGCGGGCGAGTTCAGCGCGCGCGGCTGGCCCGGGATCGTCTTCGGCCCCGGCTCGATCGCGCAGGCGCACACCCACGACGAGTGGGTCGCGATCGACCAGGTCGAGACCGCCAGCGCAATCTTCGAGCGCCTGCTCAGCACCCGTTGAGCTACGTTCGCCTACGGCTCACTGCGCGCTCCGCTTCGCTTCGCTTGCGGGCTCGGCTCGGGACGGCCCTCGCCTCGCCGTCGCGTTGTTCAGCAGCGGCGTCGAGAAGACTCGGAGTGACCAAGGTCAGTCACTCATTCACTCAATCACATCGGGGTAGCCCGGCGGGAGCCGGAGCCGGCTGAGGGGGGTCCCGTACTCGGGGGGACCCCCGAAGCGGCGACGGACACCGTCCGGGCGGCGCCGCAGGATCCGAAAGATGCAGCCCGTGCGCTCGCCGGATGCCGACGAACCTCAGGCGTACTCGCCGGGTGAGGAGGCGCCGGCGACGCGCGGGCGGCGCGCCAGATCTCGAGCCTGCCGACCGCCAGGCCTCACTTCACAGGAGGAGAGATCGTGTCTATGTCGGCG
>DATFUE010000525.1:0-2739 GCA_035261165.1 Myxococcota bacterium | reverse complement strand
AGTCGCGAATGTGCCGGCCGCCGTGAGCGTGCCGTCGCCGGAGCGCGCGAAGACCGCCACGGCATTGCCGCTCACTTGATTGGTGAGCGTGTAGACGGCGCGCGGACCGTTATCACCCTCGTCGTCGAGCTGTGCCGACAGCGATGATTGGATCGGTGCCGTGACACTACGATTCGGCTCGCAGGCCGCGAATGCAACGGCTGCGAGCGCCAGTGCTGCGAGGTGCTTGATCATGGTGAACCTCCCGAGAAAGAAGTGACGGTGAATTGCTCGGGAGAATGAACGTGCAAGACGGCGAAAGCGGAGGACCCTTTTCGACTTATGAGAGACTTCTCATCCGGGTCTCATTATCGAGTTTCAGCGCGAGCGACACCAGCGCTTCGCAGCCCCGGTGCCCAGCGCGATTCGACAACGTCAGCGTACCACCGTGCGCTTCGGCAATCTGTCGCGACAACGCGAGACCAATCCCGGAGCCGTCGGGTTTGGTCGTGTAGAACGGCACGAAGAGATTGGCCGTGTCGGCCAGCCCGGCGCCTTCGTCGCGGACCCAGACATCGAGCTGGCCATTCCGCGTTTCCCAGCCGACTTCCACCGCGCCATCCGCTTCGACTGTCGCGTCCACGGCGTTACGGACAAGGTTGATCAGCAACTGATCGAGCTGACCGCCATCCGCCTGGATCGCCACGTTGGGGCCGGGCCGAATGGTGACCGGCCGGCGCGTCTCCAGCGCGACCACGCGCCGCACCCAATCCTGAATCGCTACACTCTCGAGCCGAGGCGCGGGCAGCCGCGCCAGCCGGGCGTAGGCGGCCATCAGCCGGCTGAGCGACTCCGACCGGCTCGCGATCACGCCCAGCCCTTTGCGAAGATCGTCGAGCTGGTCGGGCGGTGCCGGTTCGCGGCTGATGATACCGCGCAGGCTGTCGGCGATGGACTTGATCGGCGCCAGCGAATTGTTGAGCTCGTGGCTCAGGACGCGAATCAAGCGTTTCCAGGCTTGCCGCTCCTCGTCGCTGAGCGCGCGGCTCACGTCGGTGAGCACCAGCAGCTGGTGCGGGAGGCCCCCCTGCCGGAACGTGCCGCGGCGCACTTCCCAGCGTCCAGCGCGGCCGGGGAACGTGAGCGTATCGACGCGCGGCGTATCGCCCGCGAGGGAGCTGGCGAGACCGAGGCTTGCCGCGTCCCGGCCGAGCAGCTGCTCGGGCGCGCGACTGAGCAGGGCCGCGCCTGCGCGATTCACGAGTCGGAGCGCGTGCGCGGCGTCGAACGCGAAGATGGCAACGTCGATCTCTTCCATCACGCGCCGGAGCAGCGCGCTCGCTTCGAGCGCGCCCAGCCGCTGGGCGCGGAGATCGTCGCCCAGGCTGTTCAGCTCGAGGAGCAGCAGGCCGAGCGCGTCCTCGGGATTCGATCCCCGGGCGCGCAGCGTATAGTCGCGCTCGCGCAGCGCAGCCAGCACGTTCGATACGGTCTGCAGCGGCCGCACGACGTGCTCCCGCACGATGGCCGCGCACGCGAGCCAGACGCCCGCGACCAGCATGGTGAGCGTCCACTGCGTTCGCGGCGTGAAATCGCCGAACCAGAGCAGGCCGAGCGCGAGCGCGACCGCCGGGAAGCCGCCGAGCAACGCGAGCCAGAACACGCGGCGCTCGTGACGAGGCGATTGCTTAGAGACCATGCCGCTTGAGCCGGCGGTACAGCGCGCTGCGTGAGAGGCCGAGGGCGTTGGCGGCTTCACTCACGTTTCCAGCCGCGCGTGTGAGCGCCTTCTGGATCAACACCCGCTCGACGTCCTCCAGGCTCATCTGATCGAGCGCGGCGGCACCATCTCGGCCGCCATCCAGCCCGAAGTCACGCGCCTGGACACTCCCGCCCTCCGCCATCAGCATGCCCCGTTCGACGGCGTGATCGAGCTCGCGCACGTTACCAGGCCACGAATGCCGCAGCATCAGCTCCATGGCATCGGGCGTGAACTCCTTCGCCGCCTTGCGGTAGCGGGCGGCGTACCGGCGCAGGAAATGCGCCGCGAGCAGCGGGATATCGGCGCGCCGCTCGCGCAGTGGCGGGAGCCGGATCTCGACCGTATTGAGACGGAACAGCAGGTCTTCGCGGAAGCGCCCGGCCTTCACCTCCGCCTGGATGTCGGCGTTCGTCGCCGCGACGACGCGCACGTCGGCGCGGCGCGCGCGTGACGCGCCCACGCGCTCGTACTCGCCCGTCTCGAGCACGCGCAGGAGCTTCGCCTGCTGCGGGAGCGGCAGATTCGCGATCTCGTCGAGGAACAGGGTGCCGCCCTCGGCGAGCTCAAAGCGCCCGATGCGATCGGTCTTCGCGTCAGTGAACGCGCCGCGCACGTGCCCGAAGAGCTCGCTCTCGAACAGCGCGTCGGGGATGCCGCCCAGGTTCACCGCGATCAGCGGCCGGTCCGCCCGGGCCGACGCCGCGTGCAACCACCGCGCCACGACTTCTTTCCCCGTGCCATGCTCACCGAGGACCAGCACGTTCGCGTCCGACGGGCCTACGCGTTCCATCAGCCGCAACACGGGCTGCATCGCGGGCGAATCGGCGATGAGCTCGGGGAGTCCTTCTCTACGGAGGGTGCGGCTTTCGATCTCGAGCCGTTGGCTCTTGCGCAGCGCGCGACCCAGCTCGACCTGGGTGCGTAGCGTCGCGAGGAGGCGGCGGTTGTCCCAGGGCTTCTCGACGTAGTCGCGCGCGCCACGGCGCATCGCTTCGACC
>DATFUE010000524.1:0-8447 GCA_035261165.1 Myxococcota bacterium | reverse complement strand
GCACCTGCTGCCAGGCGAGCCGCCCGGCGGCGTCGCCGAACGAGATCGCGCGCCCGGCCTCGGCCGGCGCGAGGAAGATGCCCCAGCGGTACTCGGGCATGCGCACGTAGTCGTAGTGCGCCCAGCCCTCGCGATCGACGCCGACCGCCGTGCGCAGGTAGATCTGGTCGCGCTGGAGGCCGTCGGGGCCGCGCTCCTCCCACCAGCGCAGGAACGCGGGCTGCCAGCTCTCCAGCGCGCGACGCAATTTTGTGTCGCTCGCCAGGTCGACGTTGTTGGGGATGCGCGCGTCGAGGTCGATGCTCATGTGCGGTTCCAATCGAACTTCGCGCGCTCCGGCCGTCCGTAAGCGCGCAGCGCGCCGTCGGGCCCGGCGGCGTTGGGGCGCTGGAAGATCCAGTTCTGCCAGGCGGAGAGGCGCGCGAAGATCTTCGTCTCGAGTGTCTCGGGCCCCGCGAAGCGCAAGCTCGCCTCGAGGCCCGTGAGCGCGTCGGGCGAGAAGCTCGCCCGCTCCTCGATCACCACGCGGAGGGAATCGCCCCAGTCGATCTCGTCCAGGGCCTCGGTGACGAGGCCGAGCTCGAGCGCGCGCTCCGCGTCGAGGGCGCCCGAGGCGGCGCGCGCGCGCTCCAGCAGCGCGGGCGCGCCGAGGAAGCGCGTCTCGAGGCGAGTGAGTCCGTTGCCCATGCGGTAGGCGCCGAAGTTCGCGGGCGTGAGCTCGAGGCTGGCTGGCGGGTCGGCGTCGCGCAGGAGATAGCTGCGATCGGCCGCGAGCGCGAGCTCGAGGAATGGGCCGACGAAGCACGCGCCCGCGTCGGCGAGCGCGAAGCTCGAGCGCGCCGAATTCTCGAGGCGCTTGAGCACGCGACCCCACAGCGCGCGGACTTCGCCCGCGAGCCAGGAATCCGCGCAGAGCTCGCGATCGAGCTGCGAGGCGGCGGCAGGGCTGCCGACCACGCGCAGCAGCCAGAGGCCGAGCTCGGTGTGGTGGAAGCGCAGGCGCAGGAGCGCGTCGTCGAGCTCGCGCGCCAGGCGCAGCATCTCGACGAGACTCCCCTCTGGAACCGCCAACCGGATCTCCGCCACGCGGCGCTCCGGGTCGAGGCTCACCCGGATGTGGCGGTAGCCGATCCTGCGGGCAGTCACCTCAGGATCGAGCGCTTCGAGCAGCAGGCCGGCCGCAGCACGCGGAGCACGCGGAGCGCGGGTAGGGTGCCCGTGCGACCCATGGGTAGGGTGCCCGTGCGACGCATGGACGGGGGCCAACGCCGCGGCGACCTCCCGCTCGACCAACGCCCCGAACTCACTCGGCACCGCGATCGCGTCGACCAGGCCCCACTCGAGCGCCCGCGGCGCGCGCACACCCTCTTCCAGGGTGCAGAACACGTCGGCCAGGTCGCGGCGCACCCCGCGCTTGTCGACGAGCCGAGTGAGTCCGCCGGTGCCGGGCAGAACCGCGAGCAGCGGCAGCTCGGGCAGGCTCACGGCCGCGCGCCGGTCGTCGACGAGAAGGATGCGCTCGCAGGCGAGGGCCAGCTCGTAGCCGCCGCCGCTCGCCGTGCCCGCGAGCGCCGCGATCCAGCGCTGACCCGTGCGCGTCGCGTCTTCGATCTCGAGCCGTGTCTCGTTGGTGAGCTTGCAGAAGTTCACCTTCAACGGATGCGACGAGCGCGCGAGCATCGCGATGTTCGCGCCGGCGCAGAACACGTCGGGCAGCGCGCTCTCGAGCACCACGCAGCGAACCTCGGGATGCTCGATGCGGAGGCGCGTGACCGCGTCGCGCAGCTCGAGATCGACGCCCAGGTCGTAGCTGTTGCGTTTCAGTGCCACCCCGTCCTGGAGCGCGCCGGCCTCGTCGACCGCGAGCGCGAGCCGCGCCACGGCGCCATCGACGGCGAGGCGCCAGTGGCGATAGCGCTCGGGCGCGGTCTCGAGCACGCGCGGCACGCCGTCGCTCGTTCCGCTCACGGCGCCTTCTCGCGCAGCAGGTGGCGCCGGATCTTCCCGGTCGCCGTCTTCGGCAGCTCGTCCATGAAGTCCACGCGCCGAGGATACTTGTGTGGCGCGCTGTTTGCCTTAACGAAGTCCTGGAGTTCGCGCGCCAGTCGCTCGCTCGGCTGCGCGCCCGGCGCCAACACGACGAACGCTCGCGGCTTCGTCAGCCCGTGCTCGTCGACCTGCCCGACCACTGCGGCCTCGAGCACCGCGGGGTGCGCGGCGAGCAGCGCTTCGACTTCGACCGGCGAGACGTACTGGCCACTCACTTTCATGAGGTCGTCGCTGCGCCCGACGTGCCAGAAGAAGCCGTCCGCGTCGCGGCGGTAGCTGTCCCCGGTCCGCAGCCAGCCTGGCTCGAACATGGTGCGGGCGCTCTCGTCGGGCCGCGAGTGATACGCGAGCGCCGCGCTATCGCCGCGCGCGAGCAGGGTGCCGATCTCCCCTTCGCCGACGTCGCGCCCGTCGCCGTCGACGATGCGCGCCTCGTAGCCGGGGACCGGCACGCCGCTCGAGCCCGCGCGCGCGGCGCCGGCGCGGTTCGACAGGAAGATGTGCAGCATCTCGGTGCTGCCGAGACCGTCGAGGATCTCGACACCGAAGCGTGTCAGCCAACGCTCGTAGAGCGCGGGCGGCAGCGCTTCGCCGGCCGAGACACAGACGCGCACCCCGCCCAGGCTTCCGGGCAGCGCGGGATGCGCGAGCATCGCCGCGTACAGGGTCGGCACGCCGAAGAACACCGTCGGCTTTTCGCGCTCGAGCAGCGCGAAGATCGCCTCCGGGGTGGCGCGCTCGGGCGAGAGCACGACTTCGGCGCCGAGCGAGAGTGGGAAGGTGAGCGAGTTGCCCAGCCCGTAGGCGAAGTGGAGCTTCGCGGCGGAGAGCAGGAGATCGCCCGGGCCGAGCCCGAGCACACCGCGCCCGTAACACTCGGCGGTGACGGGCAGGTCGACGTGCCGGTGCACGACGCCCTTCGGCTCTCCGGTCGTGCCCGACGTATACAGATAGAACGCGGGATCGCCCGCGCGCGTGCGCGCGGCTTCTGGCTCGGCGCCGAGCACAACCCCGGCGAAGCTCGAGACGTCGGCCGCGATCAGGTGCGCGCCCGCCGGATACAGAGCCGGGTCCGCGAGCTCCGCCGGCAGCCCGCGATCGACGACGACGGCGCGCACGGCGGCATCGCGCGCGATGA
Organism: Myxococcota bacterium; assembly: GCA_035261165.1. Lineage (GTDB taxonomy): Bacteria > Myxococcota_A > UBA9160 > SZUA-336 > SZUA-336 > VGRW01. The sequence goes on along the minus strand of DATFUE010000524.1, from coordinate 5,260 downwards.
ACGCGACGTCACCGGGCGGAAGCAGAGTCGAAATCGGAACCGGCACGAAGCCGCCGCGAAGTGCGCCAGTGAACGCCGCGACGAAGCACGGCGTGTCGCGCGAGAGGATGAGAACGCGCTCACCGACGCGGACGCCGGCCGCCGCGAGACTCTCCTGAAGCGCGAACGCGCTCGCGACGAGCGAGTCACCGCTCGTCGCGACGCCCCCGCAACGAATGACGCGCGCGCTTCCCCGGCGCGCGGCCGCGCCGAGCAGCTCGACGCCGGCATTGTAGAAATCGCCGGCGTTCGGAACTCGCAGCATCCCTGGACTCTACCACGGCGAATCCGCCCGACTCGGCCGCGTCGTAGCTCTCTCGTTCCGCGCAAACCGGAGGAGAAAGTCATGCGCAGCATCATCGCAGCAGGCCTGAGTCTCACAATCGCCGCACTGCTGACCGCGGCCGCGGCCGCAGGCATGGACGGGAAGGACGATCAGCAAAAGCACGACCCCCGGCTGCTGGTCTCGTTCGGGTCGATGTACGGCGTCGATGGACCGTTCGTCGGCGACACCAACAAGATCCGCGGCGTTCCGGGCGACGAGCTTCCCTGGGAGATCGCAAGGTCGGCGAGGGGCTTTCTCACGACCTCGGGCCATCTCGTCATCGCGGTGAAGGGTCTCGTCTTCAAGGACGACCCGACGGTGCCGGCGGAGCTCCGCGGCACGAACGACGAGGCGCAGTTCCGCGGCCTGGTGAGCTGCCTCACCGAGGCTGGTGACTCCGTGGTGGAGGCGAACGTCGTGACTCCCGGATTCGCCGCCAACGCCCGAGGCGACTCATTCATCGACGCGCGCCTCACCCTGCCGAACCCGTGCGTCGCGCCGATCGTGATGGTGCTCGCCGGCTCCGAGGACAAGTGGTTCGCGGTCACCGGATTCGAGAGCGCCGGAAACTAGGTCCGCCGAGCGCCGGCGAGCGCTGCGCATCTGCCACGCGGCTTCGCTCGCGGCGCTCGGCCCCTCGTCGCAAGTCCGAGTCAGTGAATCGCGACGAGGCCTGCGTGCGCGACCGACGCCACGAGCCGCCCGTCGCGCGCGAACAGATGACGGTGGCCGAGCGCGCGGCCACCGCGGCTGACCTCGCAGCTCGCTTCGAGCAGGAGCCAATCGTCCCAGCGCGCGGGCCCGTGAAGCCAGACGGCACACTCGAGAATCGTGAAGCGCTCCTGCGCAAATCCCGGCCCCGTGCGCCACTCGAACTCCCACTGCGAGTAGAACTGACTCGCGAAGGCGAGTGCGGCGGCGTGGAGTCGGGCATCCGAAGGGAGTGGAATGCGCGGGCGGAGCCACTCGCGGTGCGGCGACAGGCGCTCCTCGGGAGGCGGGGGCCACGTCGGGTTGACGCGCCGGAACTCGATCGGACCGGCGGCGTACCGCTCCCATCCCTCTCGCTTCGCGACTTCGAGCGTGCTCGGCAGATCCTCCGGCTTCGGGAGCCCGGCGGGAAGGCTCGGGCCGTAGTCTGGCCCGGTTCCCGGCGAGGCGAAGCTGGCAGTCACCTCCGCGAACAGTGCGTCGCCCGCGACCCGGACACGGCGCAGTGCGTGACTCGGCCCGTCGTCCACCGACTCGACCGAGAGTCGCAACGGGACCCCGCACGGGGGCGAGCGGAGATAGGTCGCGTGCAGGTGGACCAGCTCGAGCTTCCCGCTGCTCTCGGCAGCGGCGAGCGCCGCGCGCGCGAGGAGATCGTACTGTTGCGCGGCTCCGAAGCAGTTCTCCAGGGTCGCCGAGAACTCGCCTTCCGCCTTGCGCTCGACCCGCAGCATGCGCGCGAGGTCGCCGCTGGGGGCATCCGTCTCGGCCATCACATCGGCGGGACCTTCAGCACTTCGCGCACCTCGACCTCGCCCCAGGTCGCGTGCGGGCAACGCGCGGCGATCTCGATCGCCGCCCTGCGATCCGGCGCGACGACGATCGCATAGCCGCCGACGACTTCCTTGGCCTCCGCGAAGGGCCCGTCCGACACGGCAATCTTCCCGCCCCGTGACTCGATGCGCGCGCCCGGAGGCGACTTCGGCAGGCCCGCGCACTCGACGTACTTCTTCTCGAGCTTCAGCGCCTCGGTCCACTTCTCCATCTCGCGGTACTTCGCGCCGTCGGGATCGCCGCCGAAGTCTTGGCCCTCGAGAAACAACAGCACGAAGCGCGGGCCGTCCGGCGGCGGAACCTCGGCGCGATCCGCCATCGCGAGGTGCAGCTCGACGAGCTGGGCGCGCGCCGCGGGACAGCGCTTGGCGATCTCGAGCGCCTCGGCCGCGTCGCGGGCGTCGAACATGAAATATCCGCCGATCACTTCCTTGCTCTCTGCGAACGGCCCGTCGACGGAATGCGTCTTGCCGCCGCGCACCTTCACGCGCGCGCCGGCCTCCTGGGGGTGAAGCGGCGCGCCGCCCCGCATCTTCCCCTGCTGGCCGAGCTCCGCCGCGAACTTCCCCATCTCGGGGAAGCCGACCGGCTCACGCGGCGCCTCACCTCTGCGATTCACGATCAAGAGCATGTAGTCCATGGAGTTCTCCTGTGTCTATTTCCGCGCGGCCGCACCCAGCGCGGCGCGCGCGGTCGCGCGTGTGAGCCATACGTCCACGCTGGGAAATGCACTGAGATCGAGCTGCGCGAGGCGCGCGATCGCGAGCACCGACGCCACGTTCAGATCCGCGGCGGAGAAGGCGCCGCCGAGCATGCTGCCGCTCCCGCCGAGGTGCGCATCGAGCGCGCGCAGCGGTGGCTGCAGCGCAGCGCGGCCTTCCTCGGCCGACGGCATGCGCTGCCCGGGGTGCGTCTCGCGGAACTCGGGACCGTCGCTCCACTTGCGCCAGGTCTCGAACTGCTCGCCGCCTGACTGGAACAGCACGGCGAACAGGTTGCGTTCGCACTCCGTCATGGCCCAGAACGACCACTGCACGGTGCGCGCGCGATCCGAGGCGCCCTTCGGCCACAGTGAGTCGCGGCCATACGTCTCGGCGAGATAGAGGTTGATGGCGAGTGACTCGAACAGCACGAGCTCGCCATCCTCCAGCACGGGCACGCGACCGTTCGGGTTGAGCCGGAGGAACTCCGGGCTGCGCGTGGCGCCCGTGTGAAAGTCGACCTTCACCAGCTCGTACGGAACGCCGAGCTCCTCGAGCATCCACAGCACCCGGAACGCGCGCGTGTTCGAGGTTCCATGCAGGCGGATCACGGCGCGCCCATCCGGCCGACTTCCCGCACCACGACCGTATCCCACCTCGCGTGCGGCACGCGCTTGGCGATCTCGATCGCCTCGGCGCGGTCCGCCGCCTCGATCAGCGCAAAGCCCGCGATGATCTCCTTGGTCTCCGCGAAGGGCCCATCGGTCACGATCGTGCGCGCACCGCGGATCTCGACCTGCGCTGGAGGTATCTCGGTCGGCAGGCGCCCGCCGCCGGTGACCTTCCCTTGTCGCGCGAGCTGCTCGGTGAAGTGCCTCATCTCCGCGCAGCGCGGATCGTCGGACCCGGGCGGCTCGGGCCCCCAGAGATACAGGAGCATGAAGCGCTGCCCGCCGCTGCCTTCGCCGCGCGGGCCGCATTGCATGACGCGCACCTCGATCACGCCCGCGCGCGCGTACGGGCAGCGCTTCGCGAGCTCGATCGCGGCGGCGCGGTCGGGCACCTCGACCACGAAGTAGCCGCCGACCACCTCTCGCCCTTCGGCGAACGGCCCGTCGGTCACGACCGCGGCGCCGCCCCGCACCCGGACGCGCGCTCCCTCGGCCTCCGGTCGCAACGGGCCCGCGGCGTCGCGCAGCACCCCTTGCTCCGCCAGCTGCAGCGCGAACTTGCCCATCTCTTCGACGCCCACGGCCGCGCGCGGCGCCTCGTCGCGCCGGTCCTCGACGAGCAGCAGGAACTCCATGCCCGGCCTCCTCTGCAAGTACGACGAGCGTACCCCGTGGAAAGCGACGTTCGGGGCGAAAGAAATGTATTCTGCACGGCAACCGGAGGGAGCCTGCATGCCGGAGAGCCTCCTCGAGCTTCTGGCGCAGCGGCGCGGCGAGAGCTTTGCCCTGCACGAGCGCTACCTGAACACGCAACACGCGCGCGTGTTGCGCACGATCGGCTTCGACCGCCGCTACGTGCGCGCCGAGGGTCCCTACCTATGGGACGACGAAAGCAACCGCTATCTCGACCTGCTCTCCGGCTACGGCGTGTTCGCGCTGGGCCGCAATCATCCGGCGATCGTCGCGGCGCTGCGCGAGGTGCTGGAGGGCGAGCTGCCGAGCCTCGTGCAGATGGACGTGTCGCTGCTCGCGGGCATCCTCGCGGAGCGACTCGTACCCACGTTCCCGGGCGGACTCGACAAGGTATTCTTCTGCAACTCCGGCGCGGAGGCGGTCGAGGCCGCGATCAAGTTCGCGCGCTACGCCACCCGCCGCGAGGGCATCGTCTATTGCGAGCACGCGTTCCACGGACTCACCATGGGGGCGGTGTCACTGAACGGCGACGACATCTTCCAGGAGGGCTTCGGGCCGATGCTGCCCGGCTGCCGGCGCATTCCGTTCAACGACCTCGCGGCGCTCGAGCGCGCGCTCGCCCAGCGCGACGTCGCGGCGTTCATCGTCGAGCCGATCCAAGGCCATGGCGTGCACGTGGCGGGGCCCGACTATCTGCGCGAGGCGGGCCGACTGTGTCGCCAGCAAGGCACGCTGTTCGTCGCCGACGAAGTGCAGACCGGCCTCGGCCGCACCGGCCGCATGTGGGCGGTGGAGCATTGGAACGCCGAGCCCGACATGATCCTGATGGCGAAGGCGCTCTCCGGCGGGTTCATCCCCGTCGGCGCCGTCGGCATGCGCAAGGACACGTTCGACAAGCTATTCAGCTCGATGGTGCGCGCGCCGGTGCACGGCTCGACGTTCTCGAAGAACAATCTCGCCATGGCCGCCGGCATCGCGACCCTGCGCGTGCTGAAGGAAGAGAATCTGATCGAGCACGCCGCCAAGCTCGGCGAGGGCCTAATCGGCGATCTGCGCGCTCTGATCGACAAGCACGAGTTCCTGCACGACGTGCGCGGCAAGGGCCTGATGATCGCGCTCGAGTTCGGCCAGCCGAAGAGTCTCTCGCTGCGCGCCGCGTGGAAGCTGCTCGAGACCGCGCAGCCCGGGCTCTTCAGTCAGATGATCACGATCCCGCTGTTCTCGCGGCACCGAATCCTGTCGCAGGTCGCGGGCCACGGCTGCAACGTCGTGAAGTTCCTCCCGCC
>DATFUE010000523.1:0-5842 GCA_035261165.1 Myxococcota bacterium | reverse complement strand
GCGTCGGGGTGCGAGATGATCGCAAACGTCCGGCGCCGCTCGACCTCGCTCGCCAAGCGCCGCGCTCCAGCTTCCATCGCGCTTCTCGCCTCCCTGGCGTGGCTGGCATTCCGGGAGGCGTGTGGATACCGGAAAGGCGCGCCGGATCAAGGGCTTTTGCGATGTCGCCGATGCTTCTGCCGAACTCCTTTGAGCGCGAGGCGGAGCGAATGGCGGCGGTAGCCCGGAGAGCGGGCGGCTGGATCGGGTTCGTGGATCGCCTGGTGCCCACGGCGCTCCACCGCGGCGACCCGATCGTGCGCCGGCGCGCGCGCGTGATCGTGTTCAACACCGCCGTGATGGTCTCCTACGGACTCGTGCGCGCGGCGATCGAGCTCGCGATCGAGCCGCTCGGGGAGGCATGGCGCGGGGCGCTGCCGATCGCGCTCGGCTGCGCCGGGGGCGTCGGGCTGACCGTCTGGCTCTGGCGCCGCGGCGACACCGAGCGCGCCGCGAAGGCCGGCACGTGGATCGTCATGGCGGTCGCGGTGTGGTTCACGCTCGCGAAAGGCGGCCTGCGCTCGCCGGGCCTGTCTTGGTTCGTCGTGTTCCCGGTCCTGGCGCGGGCCTGTGCCGGCAGTCGCGCGGTAGTGACGAACACCGCCTTTGTGCTCGCGTTCCTCGGGGCCTGCCTGGCGCTCGACTTGCTCGGGGTCCCCATGCCGGCGGGCCCGGAGGGGTGGGAGCACACGATCGAGCGCCTGGTCGCGCTCACCGCGGCGATCGTGCTCTGCGCGGGGCTCGTGTACATGCACGGCGTCTTCGAGGAGGACGCGCAGCGCGCGCTGGTCTCGGCGCGCGACGCCGCCACCTCCGCGAGCCGCGCCAAGAGTCTCTTCGTCGCGAACGTGAGTCACGAGATCCGCACGCCGATGACCGCGATCCTCGGCTACACCGACGTGCTGGCCGAGCCCGACCTCACCGAGGCCGAGCGCCGCGACGCGATCGAGACCCTGCGCCGCAACGGACACCACTTGCTCGCGCTGATCAACGACATGCTGGACCTCTCGAAGATCGAAGCCGGCGGGCTCGAGGTGCGGCGCAGCGCGACCTCGCCGATCTCGGTGGCGCAGCACGTGGCGGCGCTGTTGCGCGAGCGGGCGCGCGCGAAGGGTCTCTCGCTCGACCTCGAGCTCGGCGCCGATCTCCCGGACACGATCTACACGGACGCGCTGCGGCTGCAGCAGATCCTGGTGAACCTGGTCGGGAACGCGATCAAGTTCACCGAGCAGGGTGGGGTTCGCCTTTCGGTGTCACATCGCGCTTCGCCGATCGGCGGCGAGGGCCAGATCTCGTTCGAAGTGATCGACTCCGGCATCGGCATCGCGCCCGCCGACCGCGAGCGCGTGTTCGCGCCGTTCTCGCAGGCGGACCCGTCCGAGTCGCGCCGCTACGGGGGAACGGGGCTCGGGCTCGCGATCTCGCGCGGCCTCGCGCAACAGCTCGGCGGCAAGCTCGACCTGGAGAGCGAAGTCGGCCGCGGCTCGACCTTCCGCTTGCGCATCTCGTCCGGCAAGCCCGACGGCGGCGCCCGGCCCGCGACTGCGGCGCTCGACGCCGAGCTGGTCGCGCGTGACTCGTCGCCGCAGGGCAGCCTGCCTGTGCTGCACGGGCGCGTGCTGGTGGCGGAGGACGGCGTCGACAACCAGCGCTTGATCGAGCGGCTGCTCAAGCGCGTCGGACTCGAGGTCACGCTGGCCGGCGACGGCCGCGCCGCCGTCGACCAGGCGCTGGCAGCGGAGGCCGCGGGTCGGCCGTTCGGCGCCGTGCTGATGGACATGCAGATGCCCGCGCTCGACGGCTACGCCGCGACGCAAGCCCTGCGCGACGCCGGCTTTGCGCGCCCCATCATCGCGCTCTCCGCGCACGCGATGATCGAGGACCGCGAGCGCTGCCTCGCCGCCGGCTGCGACGCGTTCGCCGCCAAGCCGATCGACCGGCGCGCGCTGATCGAGCTCCTCGCCGAACACCTCGCGAAGCCCTGACCGAAACCCTAACTCTTCCGAGTTGAATCACTTGCAGTGGAGGGTCGACGTGAGACTGTCGGGGAAGGTCGCGCTGATCACCGGCGCCGGCAGCGGCATCGGGCGCGAGACCGCGCTCCTGTTCGCGAGCGAAGGCGCGTCGGTCGTCGTCGCGGACGTGAACGTGCAGGCGGCCGAGCGGACGGTGAGCGACGTGAAGGGCGCGGGCGGTCGCGCGCTCGCGGTGCGCGCGGACGTGTCGCGGGGCGCGGACGCGAAGGCGATGGTCGAGGCGGCGGAGCGCGAGTTCGGGCGGCTCGACGTGCTGATGAACAACGCGGGCATCTCGCACATCGACGACAACGGCGCAGTCGACACGGACGAGTCGGTCTGGGACCTGACGATGGCGGTCAACGTTCGCGGCGTGTTTCTCGGCTGCAAGTACGGCATCCCCGCGCTGCGCAAGAGCGGCGGCGGCTCGATCATCAACGTGGCGTCCTTCGTGGCGGTGCTGGGTGCGGCGACGCCTCAGCTCGCGTACACCTCGAGCAAGGGCGCGGTGCTCGCGATGTCGCGCGAGCTCGCGGTGATTCACGCGCGCGAGAAGATCCGCGTGAACGCGTTGTGCCCGGGGCCGCTGCGCACGGAGCTGTTGATGAAGTATCTCGACACGGAGGCGAAGCGGCAGCGCCGGCTGGTGCACATCCCCATGGGGCGCTTCGGCGAAGCGGTCGAGATCGCGCGCGCGGCGCTCTGGCTGGCTTCGGACGAGGCTTCGTTCACCACCGGGTCGACTTTCATGGTCGACGGGGGAATCACAGCGGCGTATGTGACTCCGGAGTAGAGCTCCGGAGTGGAGCTCCCGGAGCAGCGAGAAGGCGCGCCGCCCGCACGGCGGCCGCTGGATACTCCGGGGCCTGGTCTCAGTATCGCGTCGAAGAGGTGCGCTGGCCGAAGCTGAGATAGGCGATGCGCCGGAAGCCCTGGTCCATGTCGGGCGCCGAGGTGCGCACGAGTCGCTCGCCCTCGATCTCGAACTCCGGCAGCGACCCCAGGTTCGCGCGCAGTGACTCCTCGAGCGGCTGGCGCAGCTCGACTTCGATCTCGTGCGGCGCGGGCTGCTCGCGGTAGACGGGCAGCTCGCCGCGCAGCGCGCGCGCAACCGCGCTGCGTGCGCCGGCATGGATCAGGTCGCGCGCGCGCGCGGGCGGAATCACGTCGCCCGCCACGTTCGAGAGCGCGCGCTTCACGCACACGGCTTCGATCCAGGGCGCGCGCTTGGCCAGCTCCGCGCAAACGATCTGATCGCCCGCCATGAGGCCGACCGGCACGCCGAGCTCGCCGGCGCGAATCGTCATGATCTCCGACTCTCCGACCGGTGCGCCCGCGATCCGCACCTCGCGGAAGCGCTCGTACGAGACGGTGTGCGCCATGATTCCCGGGAACGAGCCGGCACGTGCGTGGTGGCCCACGAAGAGGACGACACCGGTCTGTGTATCGAGGCCCGCCATGGTGGTCGCGCTCGGCCGGCCGGCGCCGCGCACGACGCGGCAGCGCGGGTCGATCTCGTCGAGCACGAGGTCGCAGAGCTCCTCGACGCCGTGATTCTCCTCGACCACGACCTCGCTCGCGCCCGCGTCGAACGCGCCCGCGATGGCGGCGTTCGCGTCCTGGGTCATGAAGCGGCGGTTGCGCTGGAAGTCCATGCCGGCGGAGATCACGTCGGCCCAGCGCACCAGGCCCGAGATGCCCTCCATGTCGACGGAGAGCCAGACCTTCACGGCTTGTAGGCGACGCAGTCGATCTCGACCAGCGCGCCGAGCGCGAGCGCCGAGCAGCCGACCGTGATGCGCGCCGGCGGCTCGCCCGGGAAGAACTCGAGATACGCCTCGTTCATCTCGGCAAAGCGCGCCATGTCGGTGATGAAGACGTTCATCTTGACGACGTCCTCGAAGTCCGCGCCGGCCGCGCGCAGGATCGAGCGAATGTTCTCGAGCGTCTGTTTCGTCTCGGCTTTGGCGCCGCCCGAGACCAGCTCGAAAGAGCCCGGCTTGGTGCCGAGCGTGCCCGCGACGAAGATGAAGCCCCCGGCGCGGGTCGCGTGCGAGAAGGCGCGCAGCTTGCCCAGCTCGGGAACGTTGAGCTTCGCGATTTCGGCCATGCGAAAGCGATGATACCATCGCCGAACATGAAGCTCGGCGGGGTGCACCACGTATCGCTGAACGTCGAGGACGCTGAGAAGACGGGCCGCTTCTACATCGACGTCCTGGGCCTCGAGGTGCTCCCGCGCCCCGACCTCGGCTTCCCGGGTTACTGGCTGCGGAGCGGAAACCAGGAGATTCACTTGATCGAGGTGAAAGACCACCGCGTTCCGGGCGGCGAGCACTTCGCGTTCCGGGTAGACGACGTCGACGCAGCGGTGCGCGAGCTCGCGGAGCGCGGCGTGAAAGTGAGCAAGCCGATGCAGGTTCCAGGCGCGGGCCGGCAGGCGTTCCTGCGCGATCCATCCGGGAACCTGGTCGAGCTGAACGAGCCGCGGAGAGGCGCCTGATGGGGCACGCCTTCGCCGCCGCGAGTTTCGCGGCGCTCCTCGTGCTCGCGAACCTGGCTTCGGCGCACGCGATCCTGATCGGCTCGCAGCCGAAGGAGGCGGGCGAGGTCGTCGGTCCCGACGTCGACGTGTCACTCGAGTTCAACAGCCGGATCGATGCCGCGCGCTCGAGCCTGCGGCTCGCGCGGGAAGACGCAGGCACGCCGCAGCTCGCACCGGTGAGCGCGGGCGTGCAGGTGCTCGCGCTCGCAGAAAGCGCCGAGCCGAACAAGCTCGTGGCCAGGGCTTCGGGGCTCGCGCCGGGCGAGTACCACCTGCGCTGGCAGGTGCTCTCGGTCGACGGCCACGTCTCGCGCGGCAGCGTGAACTTCAGAGTGCGCGCGCCGTAGGGCTCGCGTGGCGCTCTTCGTCGATTTCTTCGGCTACCTCTCCGTGGTGTTCCGCGGCTGCACCCTGGCCGCGCAGGCGCTCGCGGTCGGCGGCGTCGCGTTCCTGATCTTCGTCGCGCGCCCGCGCGCGACGCGCCTCGGCGAGGCGGGCTACACCGTGCTGCGTCGCTGCCGCTTCGGCATCGCGCTCGCGTCGGTCGGACTGGCGGCCTTCGCGCTGCTCTCGCTCGGCTCCGATCTCGCCGCGCTGATCGAGATCCTCGGCTTCGAGCGCGCGGATCCCTTGCACGCGGACTTCGTGCGCGCGGGCATGGCGCAGGCGGCCGCGGGCCTCGTGCTCGCATGCGTCGTGCTGCTCCGGCCGAACGCGCCCGCCGCGCTGCTCGTGATTCCGGCGCTGGCGATGCTCGGCGCCTCGGCGGCCACGAGTCATGCGGCCGCGCGCCTGCAACACCAATGGGCGTTGGGCGCGGTCACGTTCGTGCACGAGGCGGCGGCGTGCACCTGGATCGGGGCGCTGCCGTACCTGCTCGCGACCCTCGCGCTGCCGATCGAGGGCAAGGAGCTGCATCCGCTCGGTCGCCGCTTCCACGGGCTCGCGACGGTCAGCGTCGGGACCCTGCTCGCGGGCGCCGCGGCGCTCTCGTACTCGTATGTCGGCGGGCTCGGCGGCCTCTACGGCACGGCTTACGGCGTGATGGTCGGCGTGAAGGGGGTGATGGCGGCGAGCATGCTCACGCTCGGCTTCTTCAACTCGCGGCGCGTCGCGCGACTGCGGGACGACCCCGAGGGCCCGCTGCTCGCGCTGCGCCGCTTCACGGAGGTCGAGGTCGGAATCGGCATCACGATCTTCCTCGCGACCGCGTCCCTGATCTCGGTGCCGCCGGCGGTCGACTTGC
>DATFUE010000522.1:0-2891 GCA_035261165.1 Myxococcota bacterium | reverse complement strand
TCGGCCAGACGGGCTTCCGGCTGGTCACTGCGCCGACGTTCATCCCCGAGTACGTGCACACGATCTCGGGGGGCTCGGCGATCTGGGTCGGGGTCGCGCGCTCGGCGCAGTCACTCGGCCAGTGTCTCTCGCCGCTGTTCTCGGCGACGGTGATCGAGCACCGGCGCAAGGTGCTGCCGGTCGCCCTGCGCATCGGCAGCCTGGTGCGGCTGCAGGTGCTGGGCATGGCGCTCGCCGGCTTCTTTCTCGGCTCGGGTCAGAACCTGGCCGCGGTCTGCGTGTTCCTCGGGCTGTTCGGGTTCTTCATGGGCATGCAGGGAGTCACCTTCAACTTCCTGATGGCCAAGGTGATCCCGGTCGACGTGCGTGGCCGGCTCGCGGGCCTGCGCAACGCGCTCGCCGGCGTCACGTCGTCGAGCGTCGGGTATCTGTCGGGCGCGTACTTCGTGCAGCACGACACCCTCGGCAACGGCTACGCGACGACGTTCCTGGTGGCGTTCCTGTTGACCGAGATAGGGCTCTTGATGATGTGGTTCATCCGCGAGCCCGAGTCACCCGGGGTGAGGGCGCGCACGGGAGTCACGACGCGGTTGCGCGATCTGCCGCCGCTGCTGCGCGAGGACCCGAACTTCGGCGTGTTCCTGTTCGCGTGCGTGCTCGGCAGCCTGGGCCGGATCGCGATGCCGTACTACGTCCTGTACGCCGGCGAGCGACTGCACATCGGCGGCAGCGAGCTCGGCGTGCTGACCGCGGCGTTCCTGCTCTCGTCCACGGTGCTGAACCTGTTCTGGGGCTCGGTCGCGGATCGCATGGGCTTCCGCGCGGTGTTTCTCGGCTCGCTCGGCGTCTGGATCGCGGGGACGCTCGCCCTGTTCAAGACAGACACCTTCCTCGGTGTCGTCGGCGTCTTCGTCGCGATCGGAACTGGCTCGGGCGGCTTCATGATGGGGCAGCAGAATCTGGTGCTCGAGTTCGGGCGGCGCGAGGACCTGCCGCTGCGCATCGGCGCCGCAAACTCCACCACCGAGGCGATGGGCGTGATCGCGCCGCTCGCGGGGGGAGTCATCGCCACGCGCTACTCCTTTGCGGCGCTCTTCGCGCTCGCGATCGCGTTCAAGCTCGCGGCGGCCGCGTTGATACAGCTGCGTCTCCGCGAGCCACGCGAGGCGTCTGCTCGACGCTAGACTCCCGCTCGTGTCCCCGCTGACCCGATCCGCCCGCTCGAGACCCGCGCGGGCCTCACTGGGCCTCGCCGCCGTTCTGTGTATGGCCTGGCTCAGCGCATCCGCGCGGGACACCCGTGCGGAGGAGGTGCCGCCACCGGCGCCCGCGCCCGCGGCGGTGGAGCCCGCCGAGGCCGCCTCCCTTCCGGCCACGATTCCCGCGCCGGAGATCGTGACTCGCGCGGAGGACGCCAAGGCGCTGGTGCGCCGCATCCTCGAGCAGGCCGACGCCGACGACGTGCCGCGCGACATCGCGGAACAGCTCCCGCGGACGGCGGAGAAGCTGCGGGAGCGCACGGCGCGCGCCAACGAGATGCTCGAGCTCTCGCCCACGTTCGACGCGGTGAGCGACCTCGACAACGAGTGGCGCGCGCGCGCGCAGCGACTCGCCGCCTGGCGCATCGCGCTGACCAAGAGCGCGCAGCGGGTCGAGACCAACCTCGCCTCGCTGGAGCGGGAACGGGAGCTCTGGGAGCGCACCCGCGCCATTCCCGAGTCCGCCGCGCTCCCGCCCGCAACGCTCGCGCGCGTGAACGAGACGATCGAAGCGCTCGCGCGCGCCGAGCAGAGGGAACGGCGCCGGCGCAGCTCGATCCTGACCTTGCAGAACCAGGTCGCCGAGGAAGAGCTCATCGTCGACGGCATGGTCGAGCGGGTTTCGAAGCAGCGCAGCGAGCTCGGCAAGCGCATGTTTCAGCGCGACGCGCCGCCGCTCTGGAGGACGCAGGCATACGCGCCGTCGGGTGACTCGGCGTTCGTGCCCGAGAAGCTGCGGGGCGCGGTCGAGCGCAAGCTCGATCTGCTCCAGGAGTTCGCGAGTCTCTCGGTCTGGCGCCTCGAGCTCGAGGCGCTGTTCTTCGCGGCGGTGCTCGGCGCGCTCTTGCTCGCGCGCCGCCGCGTGCTCGCGTCGCCGCAGGCGCAGGCCGACCCAGCGCTGGCGCTGCCCACGCGGATCTTCGATCGGCCGATCTCCGCGGCGCTCGTCGTGTCGATCGCGTGGACGACGTGGCTCCTGCCGCGCGCGCCCGGGATCTTGTCGGAGGCGGAGGCGCTGTTCGTACTCGTTCCCGTGATGCGCCTCCTGCCGACGGAGCTGTACGGCGAGCTGCGGCCGGGCTTGATCGGGCTGGCACTGCTCTTCGTCGCGGGCTCCGTGCGCGGAATCTTCTCCGTCGTGCCGACGGTGGAGCGCTTCCTGATCGTGCCCGAGACGCTCGGCGCGATCGCCCTGCTCTACTGGCTGCAGCGACCCGAGCATGCACAGCGGCTGCACGTGATCGGCGGCTTCGGCGCGTGGGCCGTGCGCGCGGCGCGCATCGGGCTCCTGGTCTGCGTCGGCGCGCTGGTCAGCAACGCGATGGGGCTCGTGCTGCTCTCGCGGCTCTTGCTGCGCGGCGTGCTCGCGAGTGTCTACAGCGCGGTCGCGATCTACGCGCTAACGCGCTTCGCGGGCGGCGTCGTGACTGCCGCGCTGCGCAGCGAGGCGGCGCGGAAGCTCCGCCTGGTGCGCGAGAATGGCGAGCTGATCCGCCGCCGCGTGCTCGCGATCCAACAGTGGATCGGCGCGATCGCCTGGCTGTTCGCTTCGCTGCGCGTCGTCGAGCTCCAAGACCGTGTGACCTCGGCCCTCACGACGCTGCTCTTCGCGAACCTCGAGGTCGGCACGGT
>DATFUE010000521.1:0-2925 GCA_035261165.1 Myxococcota bacterium | reverse complement strand
CGTCGAAGGAAAGCGCCAGGACGTTCAGGGCAAAGCCGGCATCGAGAGTGACTGCGAGCGAGACGTAGTGAGTCCCCGAGGGCCCCGGGTCTTCGACCGGGCCACCCGACGGGGGTGGCGTTCCAGTCGCGCCCGGGATGCCACCAACGCCGGTCAGGCTGCTCGCCGTCGTATTCGCCGGGATGCTCGGGGGAGCTAGGTCGATGAAGGCCCCCGGCGCCAAGTCGTAAAGAAGGGGGTCGCCAAAGGCCGTACCTGCGCTCGCCAACATCGGGACGAGAGCCGCGACCAGAATCAACCAACTGCGCTGCTTCTTCACCACCGCCTCCCGAAGCGAAGAAATCGAGAAAAACGCGGGAGCCGTGACACACGGATCATCCTATCCGGGCGCATGACGTGGCAAGCGGAATCCGAATCAGCGCTTCTTCGATCGAATCAGTCACGGCGGATTTGCACGCCTGACGATCGCCAGTGAGTCGCGCGATCTGCCGCGTTGCAACTCGCCGCTCGGGCGAGTTCGCGGGCTTGGCACCCAAAAGCGCGTGTCGCGCGCGAGTCTGGCAGTCGACCCTGAACCCGGCGCCATGTCGGCTGACTCGCCGGGTCGTCGCGCTGAAGTGGTGGAGGCGCCGGGAATTGAACCCGGGTCCGTCTGGCTTCTTTCGCCCGCGTCTACGTGCGTAGCCCCGTGTTTGATTTAACGGCCGACCCGGCCTCGGTGCTCGCCTAGTCGGTCGCGATTCGGGTATCGTCTCGTCCGCCTCCCCCCGACGAGGACTTGGACCAGCCTGCTTTCGTATGACACCCCCGCGACTCAGCAGGCGTCGGTCGCGGGCGTGCTTGCTGTCCTAGTTTTTAGCTAAGCAGCGAGAGCGAGATTTTCGTTGGCAATTAGATTGCCTTCGCCGCGAGTTTTGCGAGGACTCGGCACCTCGGCACGCAGCGGACGACCTCGACCATCCGTCGAAACCGATCGCCCCCTGACGGCGGGCATACTAAAGGGCCGGCCATGTACGTCAAGAACACCCCAGTCCTAGTGCAACTCTGATGGCCAGCGGCGTCGTGGTGTTGCGCAAGGGCCGGGAGCGCTCGGTCGCCCTGGGCCATCCCTGGGTGCTGTCGGGCAGCGTCCTGCGCGTGGAGGGCGCTCCGGAGCCCGGGGACGTCGTCGCGCTGCACGACGAGTCGGGGGCCGTGCTGGGCTTCGGCGACTTCGACCCGGACGCACAGATTCGCGTGCGCATCACCGCCTTCGGGAAGGACGAGCCCGAGGAGCGCCTGTGGCTCGAGGCGCGGCTCGGCGTGGCGTTCGCGCTGCGCCGCGGCCACCCGCTGCTCGCGGGCACGGACGCGCTGCGGCTGGTGCACGCGGAGGCCGACTTCCTGCCCGGCCTCGTGGTCGATCGCTACGCGGACTTCGTGGCGCTGCGCGTCGGCACGCCGGCGATGCTGCGGCGCGCGCGCGAGGTCGGTGAAATCGTGCAACGCCTCACCGCCGCGCGCGGCGCATGGCTGCGCAGCGAGGGTGCGGCCGGTCAGGTGCTCTTCGGTTCGCTTCCCGACGAGCCGATCGAGATCCAGGAATCGGGCCGCCGCTACGCCGTCGACCTGAAGCACGGACAGAAGACCGGGTTCTACCTCGACCAGCGCGACGCGCGCGACCTCTTCGCGAAGCTGGCGCGCGGGACGCGGGCGCTCGACCTGTTCGCGCACACGGGTGGCTTCGCGAGCGCGGCGCAACAGGGTGGAGCGAGCGAGGTGACCGCGGTGGAATCGTCTCAACAGGCCGTCGAGCTCGCGCGCGCGAACGCGCCGGGCTGCGAGCTCGTCGCCGCCGACGTGAACGAATTCCTGCGCCGCGAGCGCCGTCTGTTCGACCTGATCTCGGTCGACCCACCGCCCTTCGCCAAGAAGAAGCGCGACGTACCCGCGGCGTGTCGCGCCTACAAGGATTTGAACCTGCGCGCGTTCGCGCGCGCGGCCGAGGGCGCGCACGTGCTCACGTTCAGCTGCTCGCACCACGTCGCGCCGGAGCTGTTCCGCAAGCTGGTGTTCTCGGCGGCGCTCGACGCACACCGCGAGCTGCAGGTGTTGGGCGAGCTGCGCGCGCCGCCGGATCACCCGGTCTCGATCCGCCACCCGCAGGGCGAGTACCTGAAGGGCTTGCTCGTGCGCGTCGGCGGCGCCGCGTGACACGACGCGGCGCACAGCGTTCGCTCGCGATCCTGGCGATCGCCGCGGGAATCGGCGGGCTGATCTGGCTGCGCTTCGCGAGCGGCGTGGAGTGGCGGCCGGAGTCACTGCGCGACGCGATCGCGGACCTCGGAGCATTCGGTCCCCTTGCGATGATCGGCATCATGACGTTCCGGCCGTTTCTCGGCCTGCCCTCGTGGCTGGTGATGCTGGCGACGGGGATGCTGTTCGGCCCGGTGCTGGGCACGGTGTGCGGCGCGGTCGGCGGTCTCCTGGGCGGCGCTCTGGTGTTCGGCATCGCGCGCGCGCTCGGACGCGAGTCGGTCCAGCGCTATCTCGGCATCGGCGCGCTGCGCTCCTTCGAGGAGTTTCTCGCGCTGCGCGGTGCGCCCTGGCTCGCGCTGTACACGGCGATCCCGATCTCGTGGCTGACCCCGGTGTTCGCGGGCGCGGGTCTCTCGCGCATGCGCTTCGGGGTGTTCTGCACCGCGACGGGGCTCGGCTTCGTGCCGCGCGCGGGGCTGTTCGCGGTCGCGGGCCGCGCGGCGGTCGAGCCGAACCTGCGCAACGTCTCGCTCGCGGTCGCGCTCGGCATCGCGGCGCTGGTCGGCACGTTCCTGGCGCGGCGCTGGCTCAGCGCGAGGCCTTCGGCTTCGGAGTGACTCCGGGCTCGGCGCGCTGCACCGAGAGCAGCACGCGCTGGAACCACGGCCGGTAGAACTCGAAGTCCTC
>DATFUE010000520.1:0-2506 GCA_035261165.1 Myxococcota bacterium | reverse complement strand
GTTCACGCGACGCGATTGGGCGCTGCTTCTCACCTTGTCGTGGGCGGGCTTCGCGCTGCCGCAGGTCCTCCTGGCGAACGGCATCGCGCTCTCGACGGGCACGAACGGCGCGCTGCTCTCGCCGCTCGAGCCGATCGGCATCGTGATCGGCGGCGCGCTCTTCTTCCGCGAGGGACTCACTCGCTGGCGACTCGGCGCGGTGGGGCTGGGAACCGCCGGGGCGCTGCTGATCGTGCTGCAGGGCGGGGTGCGGCCGGAGCTCGGAAATCCGCTCGGCGACGCACTGATCGCGGCGGGCCACCTCGCGTGGGCGATCTACACGCTCGCCGCCAAGCCGCTGCTCGAGAGACACGATCCCGGGCGCGTGTCACTCCTCTCGGTGCTGCTCTCGATTCCGGTCCTCGGCGCGCTCGCGGTCGGCGAGCCGTTCGACCTCCCGCGCGCGCTTCCGTCGCTGGGCTGGGTCGCCCTCCTCGCGGTCACCGCCACCGCCATCGGCACGCTGTCGTGGAACTACGCGCTGCGCTCGATCAGCGCCGGCACGATGGCGGCGTTCATCTTTGTGCAGCCACTCATCGGGCTGGTCGCGGGGCGCGCGCTGCTGTCCGAGCCGGTCGGCGCGCTCGCGCTCGCTGGGGCGGTGCTGATCCTCATCGGTGTCACGCTGGAGGCACGGCGGGCGGCGCCTCCTCCGGTCGCCGTCGCGGCAGGCGCGGCGGACGCGGCGGCCCGTGACGCCACGCGCCTCCCGAGCTGAACGAGTCCCAGCCCCAGCGCAGCCAGCGGAGCAGTGCGACCGCGAGCCACAGCGCCCACGCCAGCATCGCGAAGCGATACACGAGGAGCGGCACCGAGACGACCCAAGCCGTCGGCAGCTCCCGCGGCGAGCGGTCCTGGTACCAGCGCAGGAGCGAGCCCGACGAGCCATTCCCGGAGATCTGCATCTCGGGCAGGCCGAGCAGTCCCTGCTGCAGCGCGACGACGAGACACCCGAGGGCCGCCGTGGTCCACAGGACCAGGACGATCTGCATGAAGTCGAACACGCCCGGGTCCGCGAGCGCGTGCTCGCGCCGCCAGCCGAGCGCGAGCAGCCAGCCCGCGACGACCAGCGCCAGGTAGATCGGCACCTGCGACAGACCGACGAAGAGCAGGAACCAGCTCATGACACCGAGCGGTGTCAGGCGCGAGCTCGAGAGGCCGATAGCGAGCAACAGCGCCACCGCGAGCAGGCTCCACCAGAGCACCGCGGGTCCGAGGCGCGGGCCGCCCACGAACCACACCCAGCGAGCGCGCGAGAGATCGAGCTGGAGCTCCGTGTTCACGACCGGCGCGCCGACGTCGACGCGGGGCGTGCGCGTGACGAAGCCGACACCTTGCGGCGCGCGCCAGGCGATCTCCGCGGAGTGAGCGCCGGGCTGCACGGGCAGCACCACGCGCCGGTCGACGAGCGCGATCGGGAGGCGGGCGCCATCGACGCTGGCGGAGAGCAGCTCCGCGCCTTCGGGCAGAGTCAGCGTGTGCGTGTCTCCGCGGCTCGCGCGCAGGGAGATCGCGAGATTCGCCTCGTAGCCGCGCAGCGCGGGCACGAGGTACAGCGCGGCGCGATCCAGCGTGAGCGTCGGCCCGCTGCTCGCCTCGGGGCGCGAGAGCGCGATCTCCAGCGCCTCGCCCGGCCAAGGCTGCCAGCGGCGCACGCGCTGCGGGGTCTCGCTCGTCTGCGCCAGCGGCGCGATACCTGAGACCTCGGCGTGCCAGACCGGCGACACGTCGAGCGCCCAGAGCTCCGTCCATGGCGCCTCCTTGGGCGCGCGCAGCTCGAGCTTGGCGCTCTCCGAAAGACTCGAGGTCCAGCCGACATTCGCGACTCCCGGAGCCAGACTCACCTGCGCCTTGCCGTTCTCGACGCGCACCGAGTCACTCGTCACCGACTCCCCCGGGAGCAGCGGCACCGCGACGAACAGCGCGCCCGCCGGCGGGGAGACGCGATCGACCCGCGTCTCGACGGTCCACACCAGTCCGAGGTGAAGCACGCGAGTCACGCGCGCGAAGGGCGGAAGCTCGGTGGGCTCGAGGCGCGTGGACTCGTTCGCAGGTCGATCGGGTCGCGCGAGCTGCAAGGTCGCCTCGGGGCGTCCTGCGGCGTCGACGCCGCTCAGCAGCCAGCCGTTCACGCGCGCCTCGACGCGCGCGGGCAGCAGCGGCAGGGGAATCTGTACCGCCTCGCGCGGCGGCAGGCGCCCTTCCAACACCACCTGGTGTACACCCGGAGCGAGCTCGAGCCACAGAGCCCCGTTCGCGTCGCGCGCCAGACCGGCGGCGGGCCCGCCGTCGACCGACACCGTCTCGGGCAGCCAGTCCGAGCCCCCGCCGGGCAGCGGCGCCACGGCGTAGGTCGCGGCGTGAAGCTCGACCCGCACGCGCGCGCTCTCGCCCTCGACCTCGAGCAGGAGGCGCGGGCTGGTCACGCAGCCGGGCACGCAGTCCGGCTTCTCGCCGAGCCGCGCCG
>DATFUE010000519.1:0-3492 GCA_035261165.1 Myxococcota bacterium | reverse complement strand
CGCTGCAGGAGCACCAGATCGCGCGGACCTATCTAGCCTGGGTCTCGCCCCAGCCGAAAGAAGACGAGTGGACCGTCAGCGGTCCGATCGGCCCGGCCAAGCTGCCGCCGCGCTTCCGCTTCGAGCTGCGCGCCCGCGCCGGTCGCGACACACGCGCGAGCGAGACACAATTTCGCGTCGTGCAGCGCGCCCGGGAACGCGCGCTGGTCGAGTGTCTCCCCAGGACCGGCCGCACCCACCAGCTCCGCGTGCACCTCGCGTCCGGCGGCACGCCGATCGCCGGCGACGACCTGTACGGCGCGCCTTATCTGGAGGGCGCGCCGACCAGCGCCTCGCGCGTCCAGCTGCACGCGGCGACCCTGCGCGCGCGGCTCGCGAAGCGCGGGCCCGAAGTCGAGCTGCGCGCGCCGCCGCCCGAGGATTTCTACTCCAAGATCGAATGACTCGCGCGCGCGTCGTCGAGCGGCAGGGCGTCGTAGTGCCACCACTCGTTCGGCCGCTGGCTGAACCCGGCGCCCGTCATGATCCGCCGCAGAAGCCGGCGGTTCTCGAGCTGCTTCGCGCTCAGCTTCCCGGCCTTCGCAAGCTCCGCCTCGCGCTGCGGCTCCGCGAGCGCCGTGAAGTCGTCGAAGCCGGTGCCCATGTCGATCTGCGCGCCCGTGTCGTCCTGTAAGGTCACGTCGAGGGCGAAGCCGAAGTTGTGGACCGAGCCCTGCTCGGGATCGGCGACGTACGGCTGCTGCGGCGTGCCCACGACGCGCGCCCAGAAGAGTCTCTGGACGCTGCGCGGGCGGAGCGCGTCGAGGATCACGAGCTTCCAGCCCGGCCGCTCCGCGAGAAGCGCCGCGGCGGCGAGCCTCAACTTCTCGGCCGCCGGCTTCCGGAGGAACGGGCGAGCGAAGGGCCCGTACACGTTCGTGTGCATGAAGTTGTTCGTGCCGGCGTAGCGCAGATCGACCGCGACCCCGGCGAGCCCCGAGACGTCGACGTACTCGGGGTCCGCGAGAACCGCGCGAAGTGAGTCCGCGGGTGTCGTCGCGCCCGCGGCGGCGAGCGCCGCGAGCGCGACGAGAATCGAGCCGAGCGCAACGAGTGAGCGCGCTCGACGCATCTCGGGCCTCAGCCCATGAAGAACGCGTTCAGCTTGTTCCCGTCGAGATCGCGGAAGTAACCCGCGTAGAAGCCGTCGCCGCGGTTGCCCGGCGGGCCTTCGTCCTTGCCGCCGAGCTCGATCGCCTTCTTGTAGATCGAGTCGACCTGCGCCTTGCTCTTGGCCGCGAGCGCGACCATGACGCCGTTGCCCACCGTCGCGTTCTTGCCGTCGAACGGCTTGATCACCGAGAGCATCGGCTGGCCGGGGCCCGCGCCCCAGAGAATCAGCTTGTCCGTCTCCATCGCGCGCTTCGCGCCGAACTCGGTGAGCAGCGCGTCGTAGAACTTCGCGGCGCGCTTCATGTCGTTCGTTCCGAGCGTCGTGTAGCCGATCATTCAAATCCTCCTCGACGAGCGGGGGGCTCGTCTCCCGTGCAGGCAGCTTAACGCTTTGCATGCACTGCGTCCGTGTGGCACAAGACGGCCCGTGCTCATGAACGCCGTGCTCTTCGCCGCCGCTTTCGCCGCGGGCGTGGTGAACTCGATTGCGGGCGGCGGCACGCTGCTCACGTTTCCGGCGCTGCTCGCCGCGGGTCTCCCTGCGGTGAGCGCGAACGCGACGAGCACGGTGGCGCTGGTGCCCGGCTCGATGAGCGCGTTCTGGGGCTACCGCAAGGAGATCCGCGGCGAAGGGCGACTGCTCGCCGCGATGGCCGTGCCGAGCCTGATCGGCGGAGTCGTCGGCGCGCTCACCGCGGATCGGGTCGGCGACGCGACGTTCGCGAAGCTCGCCCCGTTCTTGGTGCTCGGCGCGACGGTGCTGTTCATGGCGCAGGATCCGATCCGCCGCTGGTCGCGGCGCTTCGCGGAAGGGGAAGCGCAGGCCCCCGACCGCCGCAGCCTCCGCCACCTGTTCGCCGTGTCTGCGTTCCAGCTCGTGGTCGCGCTCTACGGCGGCTTCTTCGGCGCGGGCATCGGCATCCTCATGCTCGCGTCACTCGCGCTCCTGGGACTCACCGACATCCACCGCATGAACGGCCTGAAGAATCTCGCGGCCGTCTGCATCAACGGCCTGGCCGCCATCACCTTCGCGCTCGCCGGCCGCGTGAACTGGCCGGTCGCGGGAATGATGATGATCGGCGGCGTCCTTGGCGGCTTCGCCGGCGCCGGAATGGCAAAAAGATTGGGCCAGGCGATCGTGCGCCGGCTCGTGGTCGGAATCGGACTCGCGATCAGCGCGGTGCTGGCGGCGAGACTCTTGTTGCGCACGTAGCGCTGCTAGGGAGGCTCGCTGGACTCGGGCTCCGAGCTCTCGGATTCGGCGAAGAGATCGGGGCTTCGCGGGTTCCACGTCGCGCGCCATGAACAGGCGGGGTCGCCCCAGAGACAGCACGCGAGCTTCGTCACGTTCGGCTCCGAGAGTCCGGCGACCGCGAGCGAACCCTTCAGGTATCCACCGACTACCAGACAGAGCTCGCGCGACGTGTCTTCGAAGCCCGTGAGGTCGAAGCGCACGCTGTTCCGCGACTCACGGACGCGCACGAGCGCTCCGCTGTCGTACTGACGGGTCCAGATGGCGATCGTACGACTCGAAGAACCCCGTGCCACGAGCTCGCCGTAGACA
Source organism: Myxococcota bacterium (assembly GCA_035261165.1). Classification (GTDB taxonomy): domain Bacteria; phylum Myxococcota_A; class UBA9160; order SZUA-336; family SZUA-336; genus VGRW01. The sequence goes on along the minus strand of DATFUE010000519.1, from coordinate 776 downwards.
TCGGCGTGTCCCTGGACGGTCGTCTCGCCCATGATCTCGAGCGCACGATCCGGGGTTCCCGGGTAGAGGTCCGCCGCGCAGCGGAGCAGTCCCGCCATGTCGCTCCCGGGATACCACTGGGAGGCGACGACGAACTCGTCCAAGTAGTGGTGAAGGTGCGGTGCTAGCGATGCGAGCGCTTCGTCGCGATGCGCGCGCAGGAAGCGCACGGTGCCGACGAACGCAATGCCCTTCATCTTGCCCATCCCGAGTCATCGGCATCGACTTCCCAGGCTGGAGCGCGATTTCCGGTGCTTGCGGCGCGCGCGGCTGGAAGCTGAGCGGCGTGTGATCCAGCCGTCGAAGCCGTCGCGGTCGAGCAGTTCGTTCACGCGAAGTCTCTGATCGCGAGTATCATGGCCCGAATGAGAGCTCACTCCATCTGCCGGTTGCTCCTGTCACTGTGTGTCGCCGGGCTGGCGGCGGGTTGTACGACCCTGGTGCCGCTCCGCTACACCGCGGACTCGGCAGCGCCCGCTGTAACTCCGGCCACGCCGCTCATCTCCGTGGGGCCGTTCTTGGACTCGCGTGGACCCCGTGCCGACGCGGACTGGCTGGGAGCGATCCGCGGCGGCTACGGAAACAGACTGAAGACGCTGCGCACCCAGCAGCCGATGAGTCAAGTGGTTCAGACAGCCTACGCGGACGGTTTGCGGGCGCGCGGAGTGTTTGCGGAGGCGGAAGAGGGCAGGTTCGTCCTCGAGGGCACGATCGACAAGCTCGACTGCAGCGAGTAC
>DATFUE010000518.1:0-2455 GCA_035261165.1 Myxococcota bacterium | reverse complement strand
GCGGCGGGGGCCTCCGTCTACGTCGGCAGCAAGCACGCGGTCGAAGGCATCACCAAGTCGGTGGCGCTCGAGACCGTCAAGTCGGGGATCCGAGTGAACAGCGTGGCGCCTGGTCCCATAGACACGGGCATGTTGACCCGTTTCACGCGCACGCCTGAAAACAAGGCAGCGCTGGTGACGACCGTTCCGATGGATCGCCTCGGCCTCTCGGAGGAGGTTGCCAACGCGATCGTCTTCATCGCGTCCGACGAAGCTTCATTCATCACCGGCCACGTCCTGAATGTCGACGGGGGCAAGTCCCACTGAGTCTGTCCGGGCGCGGAGCTTGCTCCGTGCCCGGCGATCCTCCCGACCTACTGCAGCGGCGCGAGATCGATCTTGTACAGGTCCGCGACGTTCTCGCACAGGATCGCCTGGCGCTGCTCGGCGGAGAGGTGCGCGGAGTGCTCGGCGAGCATCTCCTGGGACCAGGGCCAGGTCGAGTCACTGTGCGGGAAGTCGTTCGCCCACATCAGGCGCCTCCAGTTCATGTGGTCGGCGGTCTTGAACGCGACCCAGTCGTCCTGGAAGGTGGTGTATATGTGCTCGCGGAAATACTCGGAGGGCAGCTTCGAGAGCTGCTGGCCCGCGGGCAGCCAGTAGCGGTGGCGCTTGTAGGCGTGGTCCATGCGGTACATGTAGTGGGGCACCCAGCCGGCGTCGGCCTCGACGCACACGACGCGCAGCTTCGGATGTCGCTCGAAGACTCCGCCGAGGATCAGCGTGCCCATGATGTCCTGACAGCCGCGGATGATCGACAGGAAGCTGTTCATCTTGGGCCCGCGCGTCGGCGAAGTCTCGCGCGAGGTCAGTATGTGGAACGAGAGCGGTAACTCGAGCTCGACCGCCGCCTCCCAGAATCCGTCGTAGACCTTCGAGTCATAGTCCTCGACCGCGGGATCGCCGGGCATCATCACGCCGCGCAGGCCGAGGCGCCTGATCTCGCGCAGATCCGCGATGCCTTCCTCGGGCGTGCGCATCGCCGTCTGGCCGATGCCGAGCAGGCGTTCCGGATGCGCCGACTGGAAGCCCGCGATCCAGCGGTTGTATGCATCGAAGCAGGCCTTCTTGTAGTCGAAGTCCGAGTGATTGCAGAGCACCATGCCCACGGTCGGGTAGATGATCTCCGCGGCCACCCCATCGCGGGTCTGGTCCGCGATTCGCGCCTCGGGATCCCAACCGCCGCGGTGCAGGTCTTCGAACTTCCAGCCGCGCACGCGAATCTCCTCGGGCGGCCGGCCCGCGGCCGCGGCGAGCCCGATCGAGACCGGACGCGACATGCCGTCGATCACGAACATGTCTCCCGAGTCGCCGACCTTCTCCATGCGCGGCGCGCGATCGCGGAACGCGCGGTCGATGAACTCGGTGTAAGTGTTCGGCGGCTCGGTGACGTGCGAGTCCGCGGAGATGATCGGGTAGGCCATCGCGAAGCTCCTCTGGAGCCCATGATAGACTGCGCGCGCGTCCGACCACCAATCGGTCCCCGACAGCGGCGCGCGGCGACGCGCGCGGGCGAGGTGTTCGATGGATCTCGGCTACAGCGCTGAGTACGAGGCGTTCCGCGGCGACGTGAAGGCGTTCCTCGCCGGAAATTGGCCGCTGCGCGGCGACGAGGCGAAGCTCCCGGGCGAGAAGCGCGCGGCGCTGTTCCGCGAACGCGCCATCGCCGCGGGCTTTCTGGCGCGCCGGATCCCCAAGAAGTACGGCGGCTCGGAGCAGAGCGCCGACGTGCTGAAGGCGCAGATCATCCGCGACGAGCTCGCGCGCGCGCGCGCACCCGGCGAGCTGGCGGGCATCGGCCCGAGCATGCTCGTGCCGACCCTGCTCGAGAAGGGCAGCGAGTGGCAGAAGGAGAAGTTCATCGCGCCGACCCTCCGCGGTGACATCGCTTGGTGTCAGGGCTACAGCGAGCCGGGATCGGGCAGCGATCTCGCCTCGCTCGCGACCAGGGCCGAGCTGGTCGGCGACGAGTGGCTGATCAACGGCCAGAAGATCTGGACCAGCGGCGCGCAGCGCGCCGACTACATGTTCTGTCTGTGCCGCACCGAGCCCGAAGCGCAGAAGCACGGCGGTATCTCGTATCTGCTGCTCTCGATGAAGCAGCCGGGCATCGAGGTGCGGCCGCTGCGCCAGATGACGGGCGCGGCGGACTTCAACGAAGTGTTCTTCACGGACGCCCGCACGCCCAAGGACTGGATCGTCGGCAAGCGCGGCGAGGGCTGGCTGGTGTCTCGCACCACGCTGAAGCACGAGCGCAACATGATCGGCGACGCGCAGAACGCGCTCGCCAGCTTCGAGGCGCTGGTCTCACTCGCCAGGCGCGTGCTCCTGGACGGGAAGCCCGCAATCCAGAACGCGTCGATCCGCCAGAGGCTCGTGCAGCTCGAGGGCTACGTGCGTGCGCATCAGTACTCGG
>DATFUE010000517.1:0-2268 GCA_035261165.1 Myxococcota bacterium | reverse complement strand
GCGTGTGTCGCCAGGTGTCGCAAGGCACGCCACTTGCTCGGAGGGCGCGCATGCAGCGCAACGGCCCGAGAATCCTCTTGATCGGTGGAACTTACCGCGCGCTCTGCGTGCTCGAGCGACTGCTCCAGCGCGGCGAGCGCGTGGTCGCCTTCATCGGCGTCGAGGGCGGCAGCGAGCGGGACTTCTGTCCCGAGATACTCGAGCTCTGTGACCGCGCCGGAGTTCCGGCGCGCAGCGGGCACAAGCTCGGCGAGGAAGTCGTGCGCTGGCTCGAGGACCGCATCCGGCCCGACCTGGCGATCGCCCTGGGCGGGCACGCCGAGATTCCGCTGTCGATCGGCGGCAACTGCCGGCTCGGCCTCGTGGAGCTCTCGGACTCGTTCGGCTCCGCCGCGGGCGCGGCGATCGTCCTGCGCCAGCGCGGCCAGGAGCTGTTGCGCCGCGAGCCGGCCGCCCCCGCCGCCAGCGACCTGGGCGACGCATATCTGTGTATGCTCGAGGAGCTCTGCGCCTGCCTCGAGGAGTTCCTGGACCGGCACGCGGCGTCGCGCCCGGAGCACGCGTTCGCGGTTCCGTTCGAGCCGGGTGCCGCGCCCGGCGACGAGCTCGCCGCGCTGATCTCGCGCCCGGACGCGGGTTCCGTGACCGTCGAGCTCGAGCGCCGCGCCGCCGCTTATCTCGGCGCGGAGCGCGTGCTCGCGCTGCGCTCGCCGAAGGATGCGTTCGGCGCGCTCGTGCGCGCGCTCGGTCTCGCCAAGGGCGACGAGGTCGTCGTCCCCGGCGTCGTTTCGGCGAGCGCCGTGGCCGCGCTGCGCGCCGCGGAGCTGCGGCCCGTCTTCGCCGACGTCCACCCGGAGCGACTCACGCTCGCCCCCAGCGCGGCGGCGGCGGCGATCGGCGCCCGGACGCGGGCGCTGTTGGTGGCGCACCCCTTGGGCCAGCCTGCAGAGCTCGACGTGCTCTACGCGCTCGCCGAAGAGCGCGGGCTCGAAGTCATCGAGGACGGCTGCGAGAGCCTCGGCGCGCGCTTCGCTGACTCGCGCATCGGACGCGCGCCCTGCGCGAGCGTGTTCCGGATGCCGCTGGGCTGTGGAGCGCCCGGCTTCGAGGCGGCGCTGCTCGCGCTGCCCGAGGCGCTCGCGAAGGATCTCGAGCCGACGCTGGCCGCGGAGCGCGCGGGTGACGGGCTGGCGTTCGCCGGGCTAGCCGCGCTCGAGCGCTGGGAGGATCGCGTCGCCGCGCGGCGCCGCAGCGCGAGCGCGTACTCGGCCGAGTTCTCGCGCTACGACGCGTTCCGCGTGCCGCCGACGCCGGAGAACGCGCTGTCGGTCTACTCGGGTTACCTGCTGCGTCTCACGCGCTTCGCGCGCGCCGCCGCCGACGACCTCGCCAAGCTGCTCGCCGAGGCCGGCGTCGAAGCGCGCCGCCTGCGCCTGCCGCTCGCGGAGCGCGACCTCGCCAGCCTGCCCGCCGCAGAGCACGCGCGCGCCACCGGCTTGCTCTTGCCCGTCGACGAGTCACTCACCGACTCGCAGCGAGACCGCGTCATGGATGAAATATTCGGCTACGCGATCGGGTAGCGAGGCGCAGCCGAGCGAACTCAATCAGACCCGAGTCAGCCAGCTCTCGTACTTCCGGTCGCGGCCTTTCACCGCCTCGAAGAACGTGCTCTGGATGGTCTTGGTGACCGGGCCGCGCGAGCCGGCGCCGATCTTGCGGTCGTCGACCTCGCGCACCGGCGTGATCTCGGCCGCGGTGCCGGTGAGGAACATCTCCTCGGCGCAGTAGACCTCGTCGCGCGTGATGCTCTGCTCGACGACCTCGATGCCCTTGTCGCGGGCGATGCGGATCACCGAGTCGCGCGTGATGCCCTCGAGCACCGACACGAGTGGCGGCGTCAAGAGCCGCCCGCGGCGCACGATGAAGATGTTCTCGCCGCTGCACTCCGCGACCAGACCGTTCGTGTCGAGCATGATTGCCTCGTCGTAGCCGAGGCGGGTGACCTCGCGCTTGGCGAGAATCGAGTTCACGTAATCGCCGCAGGTCTTCGACTTCGTCAGCGACACGTTCGGGTGATGGCGCGCGTACGACGACACCTTCGCGCGTATGCCGCGCTCCAGGCCCTCCTCGCCGAGATATGCGCCCCAGGGCCAGACGATGATCGCGACCTGAGTCGGGTTGTCCTTTGGCAGGAGGCCCATCGCGCCTGCGCCCAGATACACGAGCGGGCGGATGTAACCCTCGCTCATGCGGTTCGCGCGCAGCGTG
>DATFUE010000516.1:0-2009 GCA_035261165.1 Myxococcota bacterium | reverse complement strand
GCGCGCGCCGCGGGCGAGGCGAACGCGAGCACCGAGCACGGCCCGTGGCGACTCACGCTCGAGATGCCCGCGCTGATTCCCGCGCTCCAGCACCTGCGGCGCCGCGATCTGCGCGAGCGCCTGTACCGGGCGAACCTGGTGCGCGCGAGCTCGGGCGAGAGCGACAACACGGCCCTGATCGGCAAGATCCTGCACCTGCGCCGCGAGCAGGCCCGATCGCTGGGCTTCGCGACCTTCGCCGAGGAGTCACTCGCCTCGAAGATGGCGCCGGACGTGGCCGCCGTGCGCCACCTCATGGAGGAGCTCCTGCGGGTGTCTCACGCCGCCGCCGAGCGCGAGATGGACGAGCTGCGGGCGTTCGCGCGCGCGCACGGCGAGACGAACGAGCTCATGCACTGGGACATCGCCTACTGGGCGGAGCGCCAGCGCGAGGCGCTGTTCGCCTACTCCGAGGAAGACCTGCGACCCTACTTCCCGCTGCCCGCGGTGCTGCGCGGCTTGTTCGCGCTCGCGGAGCGGCTCTTCGGCGTGACGATCCGCGCGGCCGACGGCGACGCGCCCGTGTGGCACCCCGACGTGCGCTTCTTCCGGGTCAGCGACGAATCCGGCTCGCCGCTCGCCGCATTCTATCTCGATCCGTATTCGCGGCCGGCGGAGAAGCGCGGCGGCGCGTGGATGGACGAGTGTGTCGGGCGCAGCCGGCTGTTCGCGGACCGCGACGGGCGCGCGCGCCTGCCCGTCGCGCACCTGGTGTGCAATCAGACGCCGCCCGTCGGCGGCAAGCCCTCGCTGATGAGCTTCGACGAGGTGCAGACCCTCTTCCACGAATTCGGCCACGGGCTGCAGCACATGCTGACCCGCGTCGAGTACGGGCTCGCGTCGGGCATCCGCAACGTGGAGTGGGACGCGGTCGAGCTGCCGAGTCAGTTCATGGAGAACTGGTGCTACCACCGCGAGACCTTGCTCGGCTTCGCGCGACACTTCGAGACCGGCGCGCCGCTGCCCGACGAGCTGTTCGCGAAGCTGCGCGCCGCGCGCACCTACCGCGCGGGCTCCGACATGCTGCGCCAGCTCTACTTCTCGCTGCTCGACCTGGAGCTGCACGACGGCTTCGACCCCAACGGGCCGGTGACACCGTTCGCTGTACAGCAGGAGGTCGCGAAGCGCGCGACCGTGCTCGCGCCGCTGCCCGAGGACCGCTTCCTGTGCAGCTTCGGCCACATCTTCGCCGGCGGCTACGCCGCGGGTTACTACTCGTACAAGTGGGCCGAGGTGCTCTCCGCTGACGCCTTCGCGGCCTTCGAGGAAGCGGGGCTCGAGAACGCGGCCGCGCTGCGCGGCATCGGCCGCCGCTACCGAGACACGGTGCTCGGCCTGGGCGGCAGCGCGCCGGCGATGGAAGTGTTCAAGTCGTTCCGCGGCCGCGAGCCGAGGACCGACGCACTTCTGCGTCACTACGGGCTGCTCGCGGCGTGAGCGCGCATTGATCGGGATCAACGCGCGGGACCCCGGCCGGCGTACAGTCGAACGCGCATGGCCGCTCCCGATCCTGAAACCAGCCTGATCCCCTGTCCCAGCTGCGGCGCGACGAACCGCGTGCCGCACGCAAAGCTCGCCCGGGGATTGACTCCCGTATGCGGCCGCTGCAAGGCGCCGCTGCTCGCCGAGGACAAGCCGCGCGCGGTCGGCGACGCCTCGTTCGCGGAGGAAGTCGAGCGCTCGCCGCTGCCGGTGCTCGTCGATGCCTGGGCGCCCTGGTGCGCGCCGTGTCGCATCCTCGCGCCGGCGATCGACGAGCTGGCGGCCGAGCTCGCGGGTCGGGTGCGGGTGGCGAAGCTGAACGTCGACGACAACCCGATGACCGCGCAGCGCTTCGAGCTGCGCAGCATTCCGACCCTGCTCGTGTTTCGGGGCGGACGCGAAGTCGACCGCATCGTGGGCGTGCAGCCGAAGGCGGAGATCCGGCGCCGACTCGAGCGGGCGATCGCGGCGTGATCCGCCAGAGCGAC
>DATFUE010000515.1:0-10857 GCA_035261165.1 Myxococcota bacterium | reverse complement strand
CTTGCTCGCGGGGCCGGACGTCGAGGGCACCGCCGCGCTGGCGCGGCGCACCAAGATCCCCGTGATCGCGTCGGGCGGCGTGGGCAAGCTCGCCGATCTCGAGCGGCTTGCGAACACGCGCGTCATCGCTGCGGCGATCGTCGGGCGCGCGCTGTACTCCGGCGCGATCGGGCTCGAGGCGGCGCTCGCGAGGCTGGCGGCATGCTGACCAAGCGCATCATTCCCTGTCTCGACGTGAAGGACGGCCGGGTCGTGAAGGGCGTGCAGTTCGCCGATCTCGCCGACGCCGGCGACCCGGTCGAGGTCGCGGCCGCGTACGACGCCCAGGGCGCCGACGAGGTCTGCTTCCTCGACATCAACGCCTCGCACGAGAACCGCGGCACGCTCGTCGACCTGGTCTCGCGCACCGCCGACCGACTCACGGTTCCGTTCTCCGTCGGCGGCGGCGTCCGCTCGCTCGAGGACGTGCGCACCTTGCTGCTCGCGGGCGCGGACAAAGTGTCGCTGAACTCCGCGGCGCTCGCGCGACCCGAGCTGGTCGCCGAGACCGCCGATCGCCTCGGCTCGGCGAATTTGATCGTCGCGATCGACGCGCGCCGGCGAGCTGCGGGCGATCCGTCGCGGGGCTGGGAAGTGCACAGCCACGGCGGCCGGCGTCCCACCGGCCTCGACGCCGTCGCCTGGGCGGTGCGCGTCGAGTCGCTCGGCGCGGGCGAGATCCTGCTCACCAGCATGGACCGCGACGGGACGCGCGACGGCTACGATCTCGAACTCACTCGCGCGGTGAGTCACAGCGTGCGCATTCCGGTGATCGCCTCGGGCGGAGCCGGCACGCTCGAGCATCTGCGCGCCGGACTCGACGACTCACCCGAGGGCGGCGGCGCCGCGGCAGTCCTGGCCGCGAGCATCTTCCACTTTGCTGTGTACAGCGTGCCCGAGGCCAAGGAGTATCTCGCCTCTCGCGGTGTCTTGGTCCGACCGTTCTCGCCCTAGCCTGTGGAAGATTGGCCCGACCAATCGTTCTATTCGAATCCGTAGCAGTGCCTCTGTTGCGCTCGGCGAAAACCGTGTGCTAGGTTCTGCATCCCGTTCAGTTGTCCCGTAAGTGCCTGAACCACAACGGTATTCCCCGATCGATGGAAGCGCGACGACTGATGCAGCTAGGTACCCCCCCGGTGATCGCCGAGCTTCGGCTCCCGCGGTCTACAGGTCGAAGCGAATGAGGGAGATCGTTTGCCCGGTGTGAAGCTGAAGGAGAACGAGTCCTTCGAGAGCGCGCTCAAGCGCTTCAAAAAGCAGTGCGAGAAGGCCGGCCTCATGTACGAGCTCCGCAAGCGCGAGCACTACGAGAAGCCCAGCGTCCGCCGCAAGAAGAAGGCGATGGCCGCTCGCAAGCGTGCGCTGAAGAAGCTGAAGGCCGCCTACTAGATTTCAAAGGGCCCGGGGATTCCCGGGCCCTTTTTGTTCAGTCTGGGAATCACACTCGGAGCGAGGGACGGAGTGGGTCGAATCCCCGAGCAGGTCGTGGCGGAGATCCGCGAGCGCGCCGACATCGTGTCGGTCGTCGCACGCCAGGTGACGCTGCGGAAGGCCGGAAGCCGCCACTGGGGGCTCTGCCCGTTTCACGACGAGAAGAGCGCCTCCTTCCAGGTCCATGAGGACAAGCAGATCTTCTACTGCTTCGGCTGCGGCGCGGGCGGCGACGTGTTCGCGTTCCGCATGAAGCAGGATGGGCTCGACTTCCCGGACTGCGTGCGCGCGCTGGCGCGCGAGCTCGGCATCGCGATTCCGGAATCGGGCAGCGATGAGGGCCAGACCTCCGCGATCTACCGCGCCAACGACGCAGCGTGCACGTACTTCCGGTCCGAGCTGCGCGGCCCCAACGGCGGCTCGGCGCGCGACTACCTCCGCGAGCGCGGAGTGACCGAAGACCTGATCGAGCGCTTCCGGATCGGCTTCGCGCCCGCGGGCTGGGACGGGCTGGTCTCGCATCTGCGCCGCGCGAACCTGTCGGCGTCCGACGCGGAGCTCGCAGGCCTGATCGCGCGGCGTCAGACCGGCGACGGTCACTACGACCGCTTCCGGGCGCGCGTCGTATTTCCCATCTCGGACCCGAGCGGGCAGATCTCCGGCTTCGGCGGGCGCGCGATGGGCGACGACACGCCGAAGTATCTCAATTCGCCGGAGTCGCCCGTATACAAGAAGAGCCGCGTGCTCTTCGGTCTCGGCCAGGCGCTCGACGCGATTCGCGAGCGCGGTCGCGTGATCGTGGTCGAGGGCTACTTCGATCTGCTCGCGCTGCATCGCGCCGGGCTGCACGAAGGCGTGGCGCCGTGTGGAACGGCGCTCACGCAGAGTCACGCGCACCGCATCCGGCGCTACGCCGAGGAAGTCATTCTCCTGTTCGACGGTGACGCCGCCGGACAAGCGGCGGCCGAACGCGCGCTGCCGATCCTGTTGTCCGAGGGCCTGCGCGTGCGCGCGGCGTTTCTGCCGCTGGGCGAGGATCCCGACACGCTGCTCGCGAAGTCCGGGATCGCGGCGCTGCGCGCCTGCGTCGACAGCGCGGTCCCGCTGCTCGACCACCTGATCGAGCGCGCGCTGAAGGATGCCGCGAGCAACGCCTGGGGCGCGGCCGACGCCGCGCGCAGCCTCGCTCCCTACCTGCGCGCGATCGGCGACCCGGTCGAGCGCGCGGCGTACGTGCGCCAGCTCTCCAGCCAGCTCGAGATTCCACCCGCCGCGCTCGACGAGGCGCTGCGCCAGGGGAATGCGGCCCCGGCAAATGGCGCGAGGGCGCGCGCGGGCGCCCCAGCAGCCGCGCGCGAGCTCGAGCCCGCGGTGCGCGGCCTCATCGCGGCGCTCGCAGCGCACCCCGAGCTGGTGTCCCGATTCGACGAGCTCGAGCCCGCGTGGCTCGCGCCGGGTCCCGGACGAGAGCTCCTGGCGCGCCTGCAAGAGGCCAGCGCCACGCACGGCCGCGGCGCGGTCGCGAGTCTCCTCGCCGCAGACTCCGAGCCGCTCCCCGAGGACCAACGTGCGCTACTGTTGCGCCTGTCCTCGGAACCCGGCGTGGAAGATGCTCACGCAGCAGCGCGCAGCGTCTCCGACTGCATCGCGACGCTCGAGATCGCGGCGCTCGACCGAGAGAAGCGCGCGCTCGAAGCGCGGCGCGGTTCCTGCACCGACCGCGCGCAGCAGCTCGAGATCGACGAAGAACTTCAGCGGATCATGTCGCGGAGGCACGATCTGCAGAAGCGGAAGAGGCAGCTCTAACTTTTTTTTCCTAGATCCGGCCGAGGAGTTCCCCCCCAATGACGCCAACCAAGACTCCCAAGACCCCCTCGTCGAAGCGCAGCGGACGCGCAGCTTCGTCGCCCGTGCCGACCGCGCTGCGCCCCGTGGCCGCCAGGCCCGAGCGCAAGCCGCTGAACGGAGCCGCGAAGCGCAACGGCCGGGCTACGCACAACGGTGTAGGAGGCGCGGGCCAGCCGAGCTTCCGGCAGCTCCTGCGCAAGAGCAAGGAAGTCGGCTTCGTCGACGGCTCCGAGCTCCTGAAGGTGCTGCCCGACCATCTGCTCGCGGCGCCCGAGCGCCTCGAAGAGGTGCTCGAGCTCTTCCGGCGTCACTCGGTCGCGGTGCGCCAGTGGCAGCCGCCCGTGATGATGCGCAAGCCCGAGACGCGCCGGCGCCCGTCGGGCCCCGAGGAAGTCGAGGGCTTCCGCTCGAACGATCCCGTCCGCGTGTATCTGCGCGAGATGGGCGCGGTGTCACTGCTCACTCGCGAGGGCGAGGTCGAGATCGCCAAGCGCATCGAGTCGGGTGAGAACGCAGCGCTGGCCGAGATCCTGAAGTCGCCGGTCGCGGCCGAGAAGCTGCTCGGCTTCGGCGACGAGATCCGCCGCGGCAAGCGCGAAGTGAAGGACCTGTTCCCGCCGATCGCCGACGGCGAGGTCGAGACGCTCGACGACAAGAAGCAGAAGCTGCTGCAGGCGCTCACCGCGCTGCGCCGCTCGCACACCGACGTCTCGCGCCGGGTGCGCGTGCTCTCGAATCCGCGCACCAGCCGCGACACCCGCAGTCGCCTCGAGGCCGAAGTCGACGAGATCCGCCTGCGCAACGCGCAGCGCATCCGCGAGACCGGCATCCTGAAGGAGTCGATCTACTCGCTCGCCGAGGAGATCCGCACCTTCATCGCCGCAATCGAAGCGCAGAACAACGTGGTCGCGGGAGTCCTCGCGCCCTTCGGCGTGCGCGCGGACGAGTTCCTCTCGCTCGTGGCGCAGTCGCGGCGCCGCTCGATCCCCGGCAAGAAGGCGCTCGCGCAGCTCGGCGGCAACGCCGAAGCCGTGCTGATCGCCGAGAAGGACGTGCTCGCGGTCCAGCGCAAGGTCGAGAGCATCGAGCACGAAGCGCACTGCACGCTCGGGGAAGCGCGCCAGTCACTCGTGCACTTCCAGAACGCGAAGGAGCGCGCGGCTCAGGCGAAGAGCGAGCTGATCGAAGCGAACCTGCGTCTCGTGGTATCGATCGCGAAGAAGTACACGAATCGCGGGCTGCAGTTCCTGGACCTGATCCAGGAGGGCAACATCGGCCTGATGAAGGCCGTCGACAAGTTCGAGTATCAGCGCGGCTACAAGTTCTCGACCTACGCCACGTGGTGGATCCGCCAGGCGATCACGCGCGCGATCGCCGACCAGGCGCGCACCATCCGCATCCCCGTCCACATGATCGAGACGATGAACAAGCTGGTGCGCGCGCAGCGCTATCTGGTTCAGAAGCTCGGCCGCGAGCCCGCTCCGGAGGAGATCGCGGAGGAAATGGAGATGCCGCTCGAGAAGGTGCAGATGGTGCTCAAGATCGCGAAGGAGCCCATCTCCCTCGAGACGCCGATCGGCGAGGACGAAGACTCGCACCTCGGCGACTTCCTGGAGGACAAGAAGCGACCCTCGATCACCGACGAAGTCATTCAGCGCAACCTCGCCGCCCACACGCGTAAGGTTCTCTCGACCCTCACGCCGCGCGAGGAGAAGGTGCTGAAGATGCGCTTCGGGATCGGCGAGCGGTCGAATCACACCCTCGAAGAGGTCGGCCAGGACTTCGCCGTCACGCGCGAACGCATCCGCCAGATCGAGGCCAAGGCGCTGCGCAAGCTGCGCCATCCGAGCCGCGCCCGGGTGCTCCGAGCCTTCGTCGACTGAACCCTTAAGGCGCGCGCGGAGATGCCCGAAGATCCCTGTATGAAAAAGGGATTCATCGGGGGACTCGGCGCGGTCGCCGCGGCTTGCCTGTGCGCCTGTGCGACCGGCATCGGCCCGGCCTCCAAGCTGTCGCCGCTGTGGCGCGCCGCGACGGCGACGGCCGACGCGGACAAGCTGCGGATCGAGCCGCTGAACGGCGTCGCCCACCTGGGCGAGGGCGCGCGTCTGCGCGTGCTCACGCGGCTCGACGCGGCCGTCAGCTGTCAGACCGCCGACGGTGAGCCTCTCTCCGGCGACGGCGACATGCTGGTGGTTCCGTCTCCGCCGGTTCCCGCGCCCGTCGAAGTCGTGTGTCAGGCGGGTGAGGCGCGGGCGCGCGCGCAGGTCACGTTCACGGACTCCAAGACCTTCCCGGTCGCCGATCCGTACGCGGGCGGGGTCGTGCTGTTCAAGCTGCGCGAGCTGCCCAAGCCGTTCACGAGCGCGGTGGCGCGCAAGTCACTCGGCCTCGAGTCACTCGACGCGAAGCTCGCGTTGCTCGGCGCCGTGGTGATGCCCGCGTTCCCCTTCGACCGCCGCGGCGCGCGCGACGCCGTCGGCATGGGACTCTGGGTGGTCGTCGATCTGCCGCCCGGCGTGAACTTCTACCAGGCGGTGAGCTGGCTGCGCAGCGATCCGGACGTCCATCCCGAGAGTTACTTGCCCGAGGACGCCAGCTTCCTGCGCGTGGCGGCCACGGCGTCGTGGCCGACCTCGTTCACGCCGGTCACGCGGGTGGTCGACGCCGATGCGGAGGCGTACCAGAAGACGGTACGGCTCGCGAGTCAGAAGCGCGTGATGCCGACGCAGGCGACGCCCGACCTGTCGGCGATCGGCGCGCCGCAGGTCTGGAATCAGGAGCAGGGCGAAGGCGTGCGCCTGGCGGTGATCGACACCGGCATCGACGTCGACCACGCCGCGCTGCGTCCGAACCTCGTCGACAAGACGAACGAGCGCGCGGGCGACGACTTCGACGGCAACGGCATCCCCGGCGACGAGTTCGGCCTGAACCTCGCGAACCTGGCGATCGCCCACGGCAACGGCGAGACGCGCCTCGCGCTCGGCATTCCCACGGTCGTATCCGACTGGGCCGGCGCGGAAGAGCGCACGCGCCGCTCCTTCGGCCACGGCACCGAGGTTGCGTCGATCGCCGCGGGCACCGGCCTCACGGGTACACGGATCGGTGTCGCCCCGCGCGCGCAGATCCTGGCCGTCGACGTGCAGGAGAACCTGCGCACCAGCCTCACGCAGCGCAGCGGCGACGACCCGCGCATGCGCAACGCCGACGGACCGGTGCGCCCGCTCCGCCCGGTCTCGACGTGGACGCGCGCCGCGGGCATCGCCTACGCCGTCGGTGAGCGCGCGCGCGTGCTCACCTGCGCGTGGCCCGGCCAGGAGGCGAACTGGATCCTGCACGACGCGCTCCTGTTCGCCGAGGACAACTGCGCGATCCCCGTCTGCGGCCCGGGCGACGAGCCGGGTGCTTCCGGCGCCTACCCGGCGCACTGGCGCGAGTCCTGGCTGCGCAATCGCGGCGGCGACACCGGCGTGGTGTACGACCCGTGGACGGGCGTTGAGCTCTCGAGCGTCCTCTTGCGCCCGCTGCGCGCGACCCTGGTAGCGGAGATCGCGCCGACCCCGGGCACCGACGCGGATCTCGTACTGCCCGAGCCCGGCGGCAACCGCGTGCAGCTCGACGGCGCGGTCTCGAATCCCTGGAACGACGGCACCACGATCCCCGACAAGCGCACGGCGCCAGTCACGGGCTCCGCCGGCGCCGTCGGTCTCGCCGCCGGCGCCGCGGTGCTCGTCACCGGCTCGCGCCCCGACCTCGAGCCGTGGGCAGTGCGCCAGGCGCTGGTGCTGGGTGCGGTGAAGTCACCGACCGGCGCGCGGACCTTGTCGCTGCCCGGCGCGCTCTCCGCGACCGGCCAGCTCGAAGAGGGCATCTGCCGCGGCCTGTTGACGCGCGACCCCGCGCGCGACGCGTCGCCGTCGATGTGGCCGAAGGTGAAGGTCAAGGTCGACCCGACCGGCGGCAGCCGCATGCCGGGTGACCCGCCCGCGAGCCCCGACCAGAACCGGCGCTAGCCCGCCTCGCCGCGCAGCGCCGCCGCGGTCGCGGCGTCGGCCGGGAAGAACGACTCGAGCGCGAGCTCCGCGAGTGTGATGTCGACGGGCGTTCCGAACACCGTCGTCGTGCTGAGGAACGACAGCACGCCCCGCTCCGTGCGCAGCTGGAGCGGCACCGCCACGCGCGCCTGCTCGGTCTCGCGCGCGCCGACGCGTCCTACACCAATCGGTGTCGGATAGCCGCGCAGCTCGCTCGAGAGCGCGATCAGCGCCGCGTCCGCGGTCACGTCGATCTGGCGCTGCAGCCGCGCCAGCAAGTGAGTCCGCCACTGGGCCAGGTTCGCGATGCGCGGCGCGAGGCCGTCGGGGTGCAGCGACAGCCGGAGCACGTTCAGCGGCGGAGCGAGCAGCGCGGCGTCGATGCCGGCGAGCAGCGGCGCCACGGCTTTGTTGGCGGCGAGCATCGTCCAGTGCGCGTCGATCGCGAGCGCGGGGAAGGGCTCGTGCGCCGCCAGGATCCAGTCGACCGCCTGGCGCGCGGCGCCCAGGGTGGGATCGTCGAGCGGCCGCGCCTCGAACACCGGCGCGAAGCCCGCCGCGGTGAGCAGCACGTTCCGCTCGCGCAGCGGCACCTCGAGTCGCTCCGCCAGGTGCAGCACCATCTCGCGGCTCGGCTGCGCGCGGCCGGTCTCGATGAACGAGAGGTGCCGCGTCGAGATGTCCGCGTCGCACGCGAGCGCGAGCTGACTCTTGCGCCGCCGCTGGCGCCATTCGCGGAGCAAGTTGCCGACGGGGATTCTGGCAGCCATGCCCGCGACGATATCCGACACGCCTCGGCGTGCCCATTACCCGCGAGGTAATCGACTCGCCTCCGCGCCCGCCGTATTCGTCCGGAAAACGCGGACGGCCCAAGGCCGGATCGCAACGAAAGGAACGAGTCATGAGCAACCCCACCGAGCTCGTCGAGCGCTACCTGGCCGCCTGGAACGAGCGCGACACGCGCAAGCGCCGCGACTTGATCGCGAAGACCTGGACGGAGGACGCGACCTACATCGACCCGCATCGCCGCGGCGACGGCCACGAGTCACTCTCGGCGATGATCGCCGCCGTGCACGAGCGCTTCAGCGAGGCCTACCGCTTCCGGCTCGCGAGCGACGTCGAGTCACACAACGACCGCCTGCGCTTCCGCTGGGAAGCCGGCGGCACCGCCGAGGCCCCGCTCCACTTCGGCGGCACCGACTTCGCCCTCGTCTCTCCCGACGGCCGCCTCGCCTCCGTCACCGGCTTCACGGACTTCGCGCCCAGCGCGAATTAGACGGACCTCCGAAGTCCCGCCTCGCCCGGCACCGTCTTCGCGACAGTCCGAATCGCGGGGGTGGTGCCGGTCGGGGCGGGCACCGCCGGTGAGTGACACGACCCAAGCGTGTGCGAACGGCACACTGGAGATTCTACAAGCCACCGTGGAGCGCGCGGCGCGCAGGCCCATCCACAAGTCCGTCCCTCCGAGGCTGGCCCGCGCCTTGCTCACATCCAGCCCGGAAGGAGTCGTGAGATGCGAAGCGCTTTGCTGGCGGCCGTCCTCTCCGTGACATTGGGATCGGCGGCGTGCTTCCCGGTCCCCGTAACCGTGCCCGCCCCGCGACACAACTTCGAGGAGGAGCACCACGACCTGAACATCGTGATCTACTACACGAACCCGGGACGCGGCGGCGACTGTTGGCAACACGGGGATCACTGGCACTGCCGACGCTAGCGGGCCGTCGAGAACGCCTCCGCGAGTAACTCGCGCGCGATGCGGCGGATGACCTGGGGTGATACGCTGGTCGCGATGGTCACCCTCTTGGTGCTCGTGGCATTCGCTCTCGCCCTTGTCGGAGCCGCGACCCTGACCGAGGCTACGGCGGGCGTCGGCATCGTCGGGTTGGCCTGCCTGTTCGGAATCCTCGCCCGCATTGCCCAGGCCTCTGTTCATCGAGACCAGGCCGAGAAGCGGCAGGGCGAGCGCGACAAGGAAGAGACCGATCGCCGCGCACGGGACCTGGACGACGACACCGACCGCCGAGCGCGCGACCTCGCGCGACGTGCCGGCCGGGCGAGTGACTAGATCGCTCCGCGCGTCACTGAGTTGCGCCGAAGGCCCGACACTATAATGTGTTGATCGACATCGTCGCTGACTGAGCCCGCGCCGGGATCGCCGCCCCGCCCGCTCCCTGGGCGTCCCCCCGCCAGCGGCGCGGCGAAGTCGCGGCCTTGCAGAGCTCGATTGCCGATGTCCCTCAGCTCAGCCGGCGTCGGAGCGCCGGTAGGTGTTGACCACCACTCCGCCCGAGGGCAGGGCGCGGGTCTCGACCAGGGCGAGTCTGGAGACCGGGAACCCGTCGGAGAACAGCTTCTTGCCCGTGCCCAGCACGATCGGGTAGAGGACGAGCCGGTACTCGTCGACCAGGTCGTGCTCGGCCAGCGTCCTGATCAGCTCGGTGCTCCCCCACACCCGGATCTCGCCCCCCGGCTCCGCACGCAGCTTCTCTACCGCAGCCGGCACGTCGGTGCCGAGGAGCCGCGTGTTCTGCCAGCCGACCTCGGTCAGCGTGCGCGATGCGACGTACTTGGGGATGCGGTTGTACCTCCTGGTCAGCTCTCCCTGCAGGCCCTCTGCGTTCTCGTCCCACACGCCCCACGAGGCGGCGAAGATCTCGTACGTCTTGCGGCCGAGCAGCAACGCCTCGGTCTTGCTCTCCCACTCCCCGACGATCTCGCCGCCGACGGACCTGTCCTGCCAGCCGCCGTGCTCGAAGCCTCCCTCCCGGTCCTCATCTGGGCCGCCGCCCGACTGGACGACGCCGTCGAGGGTCATGAACGCCTGGACCACGATGGAGCTCATGTCGGTTTCTCCCTGTGTGTCGTGGGCTTTCGACCTACCCACGAACGGCTCGGGCGCCGCAGGATAGCGCCGCGTCGGGGGATCGCGCCGGGGCACCGTGTGGCTCGAAGTTTCGCGATCCGCACCGGCCACTTGCCCGGTTCTCCAGTCCACCTTCGAGGGTCCAAAGAAGCTCGCGATCGATCCTCGACGTGTGCCCCGCCAGAGGGCACACCGCCCGGGGTGTGAGCCAGCCGTGCCCCTGGGCGTTGTCCTCCCGGGGAGGATCCGAGTGCCCGACAACCATCCCCGTCGCGTTGCCCTCTCCGACGTGCTCGAGCTGGCCGAGGCGATGCGATCAGACGCGGACCAGCGCGGGCCGCTGATCCTGCGCGAGTCCGACATCGAAGCCCTGGGTCCGGAGAGGGCCGGGCAGTTCTGGGACCTCGTCCGGCCGCGCCGGCAGAGCCTCGACTCATGAGTGACTCGCGATCCGACAGCCCCGCACCGCATTCCGATTGCGCGCGCTGCCAGTCACTCGCGTCGACTGACCGCAATCGCGGCGCGCATGCGCTCACCGAGGATCGCAAGGCGATCTTCCTCGAGGTACTCGCGAAGACCGGATCGCCGCGTTCGGCCAAAGGCCGACGTGGTCGGGGCGGGCGGATTTGAACCGCCGACCTC
>DATFUE010000514.1:0-9947 GCA_035261165.1 Myxococcota bacterium | reverse complement strand
CGCTACGAAGACACCTGGCGCCGGCTCGCCCTGCCTTACGGGGTGCGCCCGGTGCTGTGCCGCAGCGGCCGCATGAGCGTCGCGCAGCTCGAGCGCGAAGTCGGCGCCCTCGACGGCCAGAGCCTCCTGCTCATGGTCGGTCACAGCCCCGGTGAGTCACGCCGCGTCCCGTGGATGAAGCTCGTGCGCGTGTCCGACGCGAGTGAGTGGTCGGCCGATCCCCGCGAGTGAGTCACTTGCGGTCGAATTCGGTCGCCAGGCGCAGGTCAATCAGCATGCCGCTCTTCACCGCGCTCGTGAACGTCACCCCCATGCGCTCGACCGCATCCGGCAGTTCCGCGCGAGACACGACGGCCTGACAGATTTCGCTCGTGGTCTCCGGGTCGAACAGCCAGGGGACGGAGTCCTCCGTGAGCAGGCGCTCCGGTCCTTCCCAGTAAGCGGTCCGGCTCGCGTCCACGTGGATGTCCGCGCCCTCCACGACGAACGCGCTGCCGTCGATGGCGCCGCAGGACAGCTTAACCTCGCTGACCGAGCTCGGATCGACGCTGAAGCGGAAGCCGTAGCGCCAGCGAACGCGGAGCTCTGAATCGCCCGCGACCGGACCGGCAGACACGAATTGACCGACGCCCGAGCTCCCGGGCACGCCGGCCTGCGCGCAGGCGATCAGCAGCCCGACGGCGACGGACCGAAGTGCTCTCGACATACTGCGCTCCTCAAGGACGGGCGCGACTCGAGATCCGCAGCGGAGTCACCGCGCCAGCGCGTCGCGCCTGGGCTCGATGCCGCTCTTCTTCATGTACAGGCTCTCGAGCGAGCTCGTGACGTTCGAGCCGAAGCCGAGCATCTCGCGCATTCCGGGCGAGAGCCGCGCGAGGAGCTCGGGTGTCACCGTCTGGTACCAGTTCCACTGCGGCCGGATGAACGGGCGCACGTAGTAGCCGAACAGCCCGGCGCGCGTCTGGTCGGCGGTGCGGTTCGGTCCGGTCTGATGCCAGACGCGCGCGTCCATGACGAAGATCGAGCCGGCGGGGCATTCCATGGCGACGGTCTCCGTCTGAACGCTCGGGTCCGGGCCACGGTCCCGCAGGTGCGAGCGCGGCACGAAGCGCGTGCCGCCGTTCGCCGCGCTGAAGTCGTCGAGCGCCCAGGCCACGTTCGTCGCCATCGGATACGGCGGCCAGGGCGCGGGCACGTAGCCCTGGTCCGCGTGCATGTACATCGCGGCGGAGCCGGGCGCGGTCACGTTCGCGCTGAAGTTCGAGAGCAGGAAGGGCGTGCCGATCGAGTGAGTCACGAGCTCGAGCGCCAGCGGGTGCTCGGCCAGCTCGGCGAAGACCGGATCCTTCCCGATCAGGTCGAACAGGCGGACGTTCTTCGTGTCGGGGTCGAACGGAAAGCCGCGCACGGGCACCCCGCTCGACTCGTCGCTCGCGATGCCCGCGAGCAGCGCGCGTTTCGCGCGCTCGATTCCCGCGCGGTCGAGCACGTCGCGAACGATGCACACGCCTTCCGCGTCGAGCAGCCTCTTGGCGTCGTCGGCCGATTTGGCGAGTAACTCGCGGATCATCGCGCCTTCCTAGAGCGGCGAGCGCCCGTTCACCAGACCCAGGCCTTAGGCCTTGTAGCCGAGCAAGGTCGGCAGCGTGTCCGAAGCGTGCAGCCGCTCCGTCGGATCGAGCGACAGGAACCAGTTCTCCTGGGTGCGGTAGATCGGCAAGGTGTAGCAGGCGAAGATCGCCCCGCGCCGCTCGTCGGGCGTGCGGTTCCAGCCGGTCTTGTGCCAGAGGCGGCCCTCCATCACGACCATGCAGACTCCGGCGTCGCGGATGTCCTGCTCGGCCTGGCCGAGATCGCGCGTGGGCTTGGGGATGCCCGTGCTCATGCGGCCAGTGTAGTCGAACGGCGCGGCCCTACGGCTTGTCGGGGTCCGTCGAGCTCCAGTTCCACTTCTCCTGCGGCACCTCGCGGATCTTCTGGTGGAAGCGCCAGCGGTGGCCTTCGAGGTCGAGCGCCTCGTAGGTGCGGTCGCCCCAGAACTGGTCGCGCAGCCCCATCACGATGCGCGCGCCGGCGGCGCGGGCATGCTCGTAGTGCGCCTCGACGTCGGGAACGTAGACGCTCAGGTACTGACTCACGACGCCGTCGACCTTGGGACTCAGCGCGCTGTGGCCGCCGTGGCCGCCGAGTCCGATCACGCCGTTCGCGCCGAACTCCATCATCGCGTGACCGACGACCCCGCGCTCGTCCTCGACCCGCGAAGTCGGGATCTCGCGGAAGCCGAACGCGCGCTCGAGAAACTCGAGCGCCGCGCGCAGGTCGTGGTACGGGAGCTGCGGAATGATCGTCGGCTGACTGCGCACCTCGGACTCACGTTGGATTTGTGCCATGAGCTTCGCTCTCCCTCGGTCGAGAACCGCCGGGTCGGACGCGGCGTCGCGCCGCAGCTTCTTCGCCAAGTCGATCGGTTTCATCGCGACCTCACCCGTTCTTTCCCGCGCTCGCCCAGCAGTTCGCGCAGCCGCGCGCGCGCGCGGCTCAGGCGGGAGCGGACGGTCCCGATCGGCAGCTCGAGCGCGTCCGCGACGTGCTGGTACGAGAGCTCCTCCCACGCGAACAGCAGCAGCGCTTCGCGCTCGCCCTCGGGGAGAGAGTCGATCGCGTCTGCGACGCGCGGGAAGAGCGCGTGCGCGTCGAGCGCCGCCGCGCTCGCCGAGGCGTGCGCGCGCCGATCCGCGAGCTCGTGCACCGCCGCCATGCGCGCGCTGGCGCGCAGCCGCCGCCCCTCGGACCGCCGATGTTTGCGCAACAGGTTCGAGGCGATCCCATACAGCCACGGCAGCGCGCTCGCCCGGCTGCCATCGAACGTCTTGCGCCGCTCGAAGGCGATCCGGAACAGCTCGCCATGCAAGCCCTCGGCCGCTTCGGCCCCGACCCGCCGGCCGAGAAAGCGCAGCGTGGTCTCGGCGTGGCGGTCGTAGATCGCCGCGAACGCCTCGGGCTCGGCGAGCGAGCGGCCGATCACGTCCGCGTCCGAAGGGGAGCTCATCTCGTTCCCTTTCCCGTTCGCGGGCTTCGGTTCGCCGCGCCGTGGAAACCCGCTTTGCCCGGCCGGTGTCTACGGGGTAAGGTCGCCCGCCGATGCCCAAGGACACCCCCGCGGCTCCGCCCGCCACGTTGCTCGACTCCGACCTGTCGGAGATGTCGAAGAACGAGACCTTGAAGGTCGAGAGCCAGGGCCTCTTCTGGGTCGCGGGCAAGACCAAGCACAGCTTCCGCTCCGAGATCGAGGATCTCACGGCGGGGCGCGCGCCGACACTCTCGAACGAGGGCAAGGAGATCTCGAAGCACTTCGGGATCTACAAGCAGCAGGAGCGGGTCGAGGGGCGGAAGTCGCACAACTACATCTTCATGGTGCGCCTGCGCGTGCCGTCGGGCGGCGAATTCAGCGCCCAGCAGTGGGCCGCGATCTGCGAGGCGAGCGACCGCTTCTGCGACGGGTCGGTGCGACTCACCACGCGCCAGGGGATTCAGTTCCACTACGTCACGCCGCCGGCGCTCGGCCCGCTGATTCGCTTCCTGAATCGCGTGTACCCGAGCTCGGGCTACCAGATGTCGACCCTGGCCGCGTGCGGCGACGTGAACCGCAACACCATGTGCTGCGTGGTCGACGATCTGATTCCCGAGCTGCCGCTCCAGTCACGCGAGCTGGCGTACGGCATCGCGATGGAGCTCGCGCCGCGCAGCTCGGCGTACTGGCAGGTGTTCCTCACCGACGAGGCCGGAAAGACCGAGACGCCGCTGGTGAGCGACGAGCCGATCTACGGCGCGCAGTATCTGCCGCGCAAGTTCAAGGTCGCGATCGCGCACCCGCTCGACAACTCGGTCGACGTGCTCACGAACGACGTCGGCTTCGTGCCGGTCGTGAACGGCGCGGTCGCGGAGCAGTACGACCTGTACGCGGGCGGCGGGCTCGGAGTGACTCACGGCATGCCGCAGACCCAGGCGCTGCTCGCGCTCTATCTGGGCCGCGTGCCGCGCACGCAGGTGGTCGACGCGACGCGCGCGATCGCGATCCTGCAGAAGGAGCACGGCGACCGAGGCGACCGCCGCCAGGCGCGCTGGAAATACACCATTCGCCGGCTGGGCGTGGCGGAGGTGAAGCGCCAGCTCCGCGAGCGCTTCGCGCTCGAGCTGAAGGACGCCCAGCCGCAGCCGCTCGGGCCGAATCAGTTCTGGCACGGCTGGCACCGCGAGCGCGGCAGCGGGCGGATGTTCCTCGGCATTCCCGTCGAGAGCGGCCGGGTGAAGGACACCGAAACGGTGCGCATGCGCAGCGCGGTCGCGGCGGTCACGCGCGAGATCCCCGAGATCGGCGTGCGCATCACCGGCAATCAGGACCTGATCCTCGCGCACGTGCCCGAGGCGAAGCGCGCGCGGGTGAACGAAATTCTCGGCGAGCACGGTGTCGCTCCCGCGGAGGCGATGTCGCGTTTCCGGCGCCAGGCGTTCGGCTGCCCGGCGCTGCCCACCTGCGGCCTGGCGATGACCCACGCGGAGCACGCGATCCCCGGGCTGGCGGAGGCGGTCGAAGCCGCGGGGCTCGGCGACGTGGACGTGGTGGTGCGCATGGCCGGCTGCCCGAATCACTGCTCGCGCCCGCCGTCCGCGGAGATCGGCATCACCGGCTTCGGCAAGAACGCGCACATGATCGCGGTCGGCGGCTCGCGCGAGGGCACGCGCATCGCGCAGGTGCTCTACCCGAAGATCTCGTCGGAGCAGATGGTGCCGGTGCTGGTGGGTCTGTTGCGCGCGATCAAGACACAGAACCCCGGCGGGCTGCCCGCGGGTGAGTTCCTGCACCGCACGCCCCCGGAGCGGCTGCGCGAGCTGGTCGGCGTCGAGGCGTAGCGCCATGGCGCTGGTCGAAGTCGCCGTCGAGGACGGGATCGCGCGAGTCACCTTGAATCGGCCCGAGGCGCTGAATTCCCTCTCGATCGCGCTGCTCGCCGAGCTCGACGCCGCGGCGACGCGGATCGAGCGCGAGTCCGGCATCCGCGGCGCGATCGTCACCGGCGCGGGCCGCGCCTTCGCCGCGGGAGCAGACATCGAGGAGATCGCGCGCCTCGACCGCGATGCGGGCAGCGCCTTCGCACGCCGCGGCCAGGCGGTGTTCTCGCGCCTCGAGAATCTCGAGAAGCCGGTCGTCGCGGCGGTGAACGGCTTCGCGCTCGGCGGCGGCTGCGAGCTCGCGCTCGCGTGTCACGTGCGCATCGCCTCGACCAAGGCGAAGTTCGGCCAGCCCGAGGTGAAGCTCGGCATCCTCCCCGGCTTCGGCGGCACGCAGCGCTTGCCGCGCCTGGTTGGCCGCGGCAAGGCGACCGAGCTCGTGCTGCACGGCGGTCACGTCTCCGCGGAAGAGGCCCTGCGCATCGGGCTCGTGAACGAAGTCGTCGAGCCCGACGCCCTGTTGCCGCGCGCGGCGAAGTGGCTCGCCGAGTGCTTCGCGAACGGCCCGCGCGCCCTCGGCGCCTCGCTGCGCGCGATCCGCGACGGCCTCGACCGCCCGCTCGCCGCGGCGCTCGACCTGGAGGCTCAGATCTTCGGCGAGCTGTGCGGAACGCCGGAGATGAAGGAAGGCACGGCCGCCTTCCTGGGAAAGCGCGCGCCGAAGTTCTAGCTCAAGGGAGCTGCACGAAGCGCGCGCCCAGCCCGGGATACGGCGAAGCCGGCAGCTCGAGGTCGCGCGGCGCGCGCAGCTCGATCGAGACCGGCCCCTCCTCCGCGTCGGGTCGGACGTCGACCAGGATCACGATCGGTGACTCGTGCCAGCGGAAGACCAGGCCGTCGCCCTGGATGAAGCCGCTGCCGCCGAGGAGCTCGCCCCACTGGCGCCGCGCGCCCTCCGCCGACTTCGCGCAGAGCCGCAGGCCGACGATGCGCGCCGCATCGGCGCGCGGCTTCGCGACCGGGAGCAGGTCCTCGGCGTCCGGTCGCTGCTGCTCGACCATCTGCACCACGATGCCCTGCGCCTGTTTCGGGTGCAGGAACGCCTCCTGCCAGCGCGGGTCACTGCGGTTCACGCCGGTCACGGAGTAGCCGTGCTGCTCCGCGCGGGCGAGCATCTCGTCGAGGCTCGGCACCTTCAAGGTCACATGGTGGATGCGTGGACCGCCGTTGGCGAGAAAGCGCTGCATGAAGCCGCCATGCGCGCCGCTCGGGTAGATCACCTCGATGCGCCCACCGCCCGCGAACTCCCATTGCCGGAAGCCGAACGGCTCGGCGTCGTAGCCGCCCGCCGCGACGCCGCCGAGACGTTCCTCGAACAGCTCCAGGGCATCCTGCGCGCGCGGCAATCCGAGGGCGACGTGGTCGAGGCGAATCGCGTCCATGCGGGTGCGCGGATCTTAGCCGACGCTAATCAGCGTGGCGTACCGGGCGGTGCAGAAAACCTCTACAGCCGAGTTGCCGGGTCCGCCGCTTCCGTGCGCCGCTGGAAGAACGTCGGGTCCGCGCGCCACCAGAGGCCCATCAGCACGACGCCGGTGACGAGCGAGAGGATCGCGATGGCGAGCGGCGCGCCGACGCCCAGCCACGCCTCGCCCGAGCCGGATCCCCCGGGGTCGGCGAGATCGATGCACGAGCGCACGAACACGTAGCCGAGAGCTGCGCAGCCCGCGCTGGGCCCGAGCCCCGCGAGCAGGAAGGTGCGCGGGTCGTTGAACAGCGCCTTGCGAAAGTAGATCGTGCAGGCGAGCCCGGTGATCGCGAGATAGAACGAGATCGCCAAGCCCGTAGCCGTCACCGCGTCGTCGAGCACGTGCTGACTCAAGGCAGACAGCGCGAGACACCACGCGATCGAGACACCGCCCATCCAGAGCGTCGAGACGCCCGGCGTGAGATAGCGCGGCGAGATCGCGCCCATCGAGCGGGGCGCGGCGCCGTGCGCCGCCATCGCGAGCATGGAGCGGGTCGCGGGCAGGATCGTCGTCTGCGTCGCCGCCGAGGCCGAGGTCAGCACCGCGACGATCAAGAGCTTGTCGAGACCGAACGGCAGCACCTGCCCGCCAAGCGCGGAGAGCACGTCCTCCTTGTTGTCGACCAGGAACTGCGGCCCGTGCACCGCCTGCGCCGCGACCGCGACCACGACGTAGATGCCGAGCAGCAGGACGGTGCTGACGAGCGCCGCCTGGCCCGGCGTGTGCTCCGCGCGCTCGGTCTCCTCGTTCACGGCCAGGGCCGTGTCCCAGCCCCAGTAGATGAACACCGCCGTGAGCACGCCCGTGTTCAGCGCCGACGCGGGCAGCTCGAAGGGATTCAGCCAGCGCAGCGACGGCTCGACCGAGTTCGCGAAGTGACCCGCGTACACGCGCGCGAGCGCCACCGCCGCGAACAGCGCCAGCACGAATACCTCCGCCGCGAGCAGGAACCACTGCGTCCTGGCCGAGGCCTCGATGCCCACGTAGCAGATCCAGGTCATCGCGACGATCCAGACCACGCCGACGCTCGTGACCCAGAACGTGCTGCGCGCGGCTTCGTCCAAGCCGAGCAAGCGGAAGCTGTACTTCCCCGCGATCTGCGCGAGGCTCGCCATGACCAGGAGGTCCGCGACGAGCAGCGCCCAGCCCGCGATCCAGCCCGTCCACGGCCCCATGCTGCGAGTCACCCATGTGAAAGTCGTGCCGCAGTCGGGGTCCACGCGATTCAGCGCGTAGTACGACGAGGCGATGCACAGCATCGGCAAGAACGCGAGCCAGAGCACCGCTGGGGACTGCGTCGCGACCGAGGCCGCGACGACGCCGAGCGACGCCGCGACGCTGTAGCCCGGCGCGGTCGACGCGACCGCGATCACCAGGCTCGAGGCGAAGCCGAGCGCGCCGACGCGCAGGCCCTTCTCGAGCGGAGCGCCGCGCGCCGGCGAGCTCACCCGCGGGACTTGCCGAACGCGGACGGGTCGAGCTCGAGTAACTCCGCGATGCCCCCGATCGCGACGTCCGGCTGCGGATAGCTCGCGACGGCGGGATCGAGCGCGTAGTGTCCCTGGCGCGGAAACACCGTCGTCAGCCGCTTCCCCCAGACCTGCTTCACGGCACTGAGAATCCGCACCTTGTCGTCGACCAGCACGTAGTGCTCGGCCGGAAAGCGCTGCTCGACGTCGTCCAGCTCCAGCTCTTTGTGGATGTAGACGAGGATCCGCTCGCCGACCGCCGCGCCCAGCCCCGAGCGCGCGATCTTCCGCGGCTGGAACACGACGTCTCCGTCGGAGAGGATCACCGTCATGCCGAGGCGCGCGAGGTGGCCGAGGACCTCGAGCGCCTTCGGGTAGAGGCGTTCGGCGAACGGATAGTCGAGCAGGAACGACGACACGGCGAGCAAGCGCAGGTCGCGCGGGTGCTCCACGCGGTAGCGCTGCAGCGCGCCCAGATAGTCGGCGTAACCCAGCTCGGCGCGCAGCTCTTCGAAGAGCTCGAAGTAGCGCGCCGTCGCCGACTGACCGACCTCGTCCACGAGATGGCTGCGCAGGTCCGCGGCGACGCGATCGTTGTCGAGCAGCGTGTTGTCCACGTCGAGCAGGAAGACGAGCGGAGTCACCGCGCCCGCACCTCGACCCGCCCGTCCGGGTGACCCACGAGCACGCGCTCCGCGGTGCCGAGGAAGAGCCCCGTGTCCACCACGCCGTGCGTCGCGCGCAGGGCGGCCTCGAGCCGCCGCGCCGCGGGCCCGCCGCGAAGCGGGGCGCCGACTCCGCAGTCCAAGGTCAGGTTTCCGGCGTCGCTCAGCGACGGGCGAGCGCCGTCGGCGTCGAGGCGCAGGGTCGGAGTGAGTCCGAGCGCGCGCACGCGGCGAGTCACCGGGCCGAGCGCCAGGGGAACCACCTCGACCGGGATCCGGCCGCGCGCCCCGAGCCGCTTCACCAGCTTCTCCGGCCCCACGATGATGACCTGGCGCCGCGAGGCCGAGGTCACGATGTGCTCGCCGAGCAGCGCGCCGCCCCAGCCCTTCACGAGGTCGAGATTCGGCGCCACCTCGTCCGCGCCGTCCACGATCAGGTCGAGCTCGAGCTCCTCGTCGAGGTCGACCAGCGGGATGCCGAGCTCCCGAGCCTGGCGCGCCGAGACACTCGACGTGGCCACCGCCACGACGCGAAGCCCCTGGCGCACGCGTTCGCCGAGCTGCGCGATGAACGCGGCCGCGGCGCGCCCGGTGCCCAGGCCGACCTTCGCGCCGTCTTGAATCTCCTCGAGCGCGTGCGCGGCCGCCGCCCAGAGACCGGGATCGGGAGTCACTTCGAGCGCTCCGCGCACTCGGGGCAGTGCCAGCCGCCGACCTCCGCCGCGAGTCGCTCCGCCTCCGGCGGCCCCCACGTGCCCGGCTCGTACTCGTGCAGCGGCGTCCGGTTGCCGAGGATCGGCTCCACGATCTCCCAGGTCAGCTCGACCGCGTCCTGGTGCGCGAAGAGCGTCGCATCACCCTCGATCGCGTCGCCGAGCAGCCGCTCGTAGGCGTCCATCTCGTTCCCGTCCGGGAAGTGGACCGCCTTCAGCTCGGCAGGCTCGGAAGTCATCGCCTCACCCGCGCGCTTGACGCGCGCGCCGATCGCGATGGTCACGTCGCCGCTCAGCCGGAAGCGCACGTAGTTGGTCTCGTCCGCGGCGAGCTTCCCGAGCGGCGGTGTCTTCAGCTTCACCAAAACCTCCGTGGTCGTGGTCGGCAGACACTTGCCCGCGCGAATGAAGACCGGCACGCCCTCCCAGCGCCAGGAGTCGATGCGCAGGCGCAGCGCGGCGAACGTCTCCACCGGTGAGTCCGGCGCAACGCCCTCTTCCTTGCGATAGCCGCGATACTGCCCGCGCACGAGGTCGGCGGGACTGAGCGGCCGGATCGCGCGAAACACCTTCACCTGCTCGTCGCGAACCGACGCCGGATACCTGACGAGTGGCGGCTCC
>DATFUE010000513.1:0-12283 GCA_035261165.1 Myxococcota bacterium | reverse complement strand
GGGCGGCTGGCCGCGCATGCCGCCGATCCCGGGCATCGAGCACGCGATCACTTCGAACGAAGCGTTCCACCTGAAGGAGCTCCCGCCGCGCGTGCTGATCGCGGGCGGCGGCTACATCGCGGTCGAGTTCGCGGGCATCTTCGCGGGCCTGGGCGCGCGCGTCGTGCTGGCGCACCGCAACGAGCTCTTCCTGCGCGGCTTCGACGACGACGTGCGCAGCGCGCTCGCGCTCGAGATGACCAAGCGCGGCATCGACCTGCGCTTCGGCACGAAGCTGGCGCGCATCGAACGCAGCGGAGCGGGCCTGCGCGCGTCGTTCGTCGACGGCAGCGCCGTCGAGGCCGACCAGGTCCTGTTCGCGATCGGGCGAGACCCGAACGTCGCCGGGCTCGGGCTCGAGGAGATCGGCGTCGCGCTCGCGCACGACGGCGCGGTGGTCGTGGACTCCCACTCGCGCTCGTCGGTCGCGAACGTGTTCGCGATCGGCGACGTCACGAACCGCTTGAATCTCACCCCCGTCGCGATTCACGAAGCGATGGCGTTCGCCCGTACTCAGTTCGGCGGCGTTCCCATGCCGGTCGATCATGAAGACGTGCCGAGCGCGGTGTTCAGCAACCCGCAGATCGGCGCGGTGGGACTCACGGAAGCCGCGGCGCGCGCGCGCTACGGCGAGCTCGACGTGTATCGCACCAGCTTCGGCGGGCTGCGGCACACGCTGACCGGCCGCGACGAGAAGACGATGCTGAAGCTCGTCGTCGACCGCGCGAGTCAGCGCGTCGTCGGCGCGCACATGGTCGGCCCGGACGCCGGCGAGATCCTGCAGGGCGTCGCGATCGCGCTGAAGTGCCGCGCGACCAAGGCGCAGTTCGACGCCACCGTCGGCATCCATCCCACGGCGGCGGAGGAGTTCGTCACGCTGCGCACGCCGCTGGCGCCGGTCTGAGTCAGTTCTTCAATTCGGCCCCGGCTCCGGGTGGGCGCAGGCGACCTTCTCCGGCCACATCAGCTCCCGGTGGGAGCCGACGACCGAGCGGATCGTCGTGACGAGGATGACTGCGGCGACGATCGAAGCAACGCCTGGATCGAAGAGCGATTGTCCCGAAACCAGGACCAGGATGCCGGCGGCAACCGGAGCGAGAGAGAGCAGCACGTCGCCGAGGTTGTGAACGTAAGCGAGCCGAATCGCTGCGTCCTCGCGCGCGGGCTCGCGCAGAACGCGCGCCACCCCCCAATTTCCGAGCGCGCCGGCGAGTCCCGCGACGACGGGAATCAGACCGATCACAGAAACCGGCTGCGCCAACCGTTCGAGCGCTTGCCACATCAGGAACATGCAGACGGCGACGAGGCCCAGTGAGTTGAACAGGTTGGCAAAGCGCAACAACCTGCCAGAGAGCCCGGTGCGAAGCGTGTACGCGAGGACGAGCAGGCCCAGGGCGAGCTCGTCCGACAGATTGTGAACGCCATCCAAGAGAAGACTGAGGCTACTCGCCTTGAGCCCTCCGGCGATCTCGACGACCAGCACGGCGGTGTTCAGAAAGAACGCGGCAGCGAGCGGCTTTCGGCGATGCGACATCATGCCCCCTCGGCGACGGCGACGGCGACGGTGCCGCTGCTGCCGATTGGAGTCAACCGAGACCCCGTCTTCCGATCCCGATCTCAGTCCGGCGATCCCGAGGCATTCCGTGTGAGTGCTCTCATCGAAATCGTGCGCGTCTTGCGCGAGCCGTTTCAGTGCAGCACGCTCGGGTGCGAGGTGTTGACCGAATGAACTTCCGGCGGCGCGACGTGCGCTGGCTCGCGTCGGTTTTCCTGCTGACCCTGTCGATGCAGGTCGCGGCGGCCGCACTCCATTGCCCCCTCTCACACCTCCTCGAGGACGGGCGATCCGGGAGCTCCGCAGGAGAGCACCACGGCTGCGGCTGGTGCCAGCTCGTGTCGCAATTCCGCTCGCAGAGCGGCGCCGTCCGTCCGCCGCCGACCCCTCTTCCCGGGCAGGTCGTCTGGCTCGTCGAAGCGCGCAGCGTTGCCGAGCCGTCGCAGGGCGTCCCGCTCGGCCCGCGCTCGCGCGCACCGCCTCGCTCGCAGATCGCCTGACGTCATCCCCCGCGTCTCCTGAGGCGCGCCGCTCGGCGCCGGCCGGCGGGGGGTCAACGCAATTCTGTGTACCCCACGATCGTCGAGATCGAGGAGGTTCGCGTGCCGGACATTGTTCCCTCGGCCACCCTGCCGAGCTCGGGGGCATATCGCAGCGTCGTGCTCCTGCTCCTCGCGGCAGCCATCGCCGGGGCGGTGCTCGCCGGAGTGGGCGGCCTCGTGCTCCGCAATCCCGTCGTCGTCGATGCCGCGCTGGCGCTCTTGCTCTCGAGCTCGGCGCTGCTGGGGGTCGCGTGGGCGGAGACGACGCGCGCGGATCCGCGCGAGCCTCGAGTCAGGATTCGCGCGTTCCAGGGCGGCATTGGCATCGTATGCGTGCTCGGGCTCACCGTGGCGCTCGCCGCGCGCTGGAGTCCCCCGCGTCCACTCTCGCTGGGAGTCGTCGCGGCTCTGCTGGCGCTGATTTTCGCCGCCGCAGGCGCGAGCGGAGCCGTGGCCGCCTATTTCACCGGTGTCGACCCGGAGCGTCTGCCGGAGGCGCCGGGTCTGTCGCGAGGCGCGCGCATCCTGGCGTGGGTCCTGGTCTTGGCGGCGCTCGCCGTGGCGCTCGCCTGGGCCGGGGCTTTCGGCGCGCTGCGCACGCTCCACTTCCTGGTGCTGGCTCTCGACACCATCGTGTGTAGCGAGTTCCTGTTCGTCGCGAGACCGCCGGGCCGCGCGTTCCCGAGCGACGTCGTCGTGCTCTCCGTCCTGGGGAGTCGGGCGAATCCACTGGCCAGCGCCGTCGATGCCGCGGAGCGACAGCTGGGCATCGACCTGCGCTCGACGTGGGCGCTCGCCCTGGTCCGACGCAGTGCGGAACCGCTCGCCGTCGGACTCCTGGCGATCGGATGGCTCTCCACGGCGGTGACGGTGGTGGGTCTCGAGGAGCGTGGACTCCTCGAGCGCCTCGGCGTCGCGGTCGGCGGGGATCCGCTTGCCCCCGGCCTCCACTTCCACTGGCCTTGGCCGGTCGACCGCGTCGTTCGCATCCCGGTCACGCGCGTGCAGACCTTGCACGTAGGTCACGAGGGCGAGGAGAAACCCGGTCCGGAGGACGTTCTCTGGGCACGCGAACACGGCGAGGCGGAGTACACCCTCTTGCTCGGGGACGGGCGCGATCTCATCGCGGTAGACGCGGCTGTGCAGTTTCTCGTCTCGGATCCGCGCGCCTGGCGCTACCGCTGTCAGAATCCGGCGGAAGCTCTGCGCGCGATCGCATATCGCGCGGTGATGAAGTCGACGGTGGGCCTGACCCTGGCGCAAGCGCTGTCGGAGAACGTAGCCGCCCTCGCGCGCCAGATGCGCGTGATGATGCAGGCCGACGCGGACTCACTCGGACTCGGCATTTCCGTGGTCGGATTCACGGTCGGCGGCATGCATCCGCCCGTGCTGGTCGCGACCGACTACCAGGCGGTAGTCTCCGCAGCGCTTTCGAAGACGACCGCGGCCATCGACGCACGGGCGTACCGGAACGCGCTGGTCCCGGCGGCCGAGGCCGAAGCCGTGACCAGTCAGAACGTCGCCCGCGCCGACGGCGCGCTGGCCAGAGCCAAGGCCGCCGGCGAGGCGTGGAGCTTCAAGGCGCTCGAGAGCTCGTTCCTCGCCGCGCCGCAAGAGTACCGCTTTCGGCGGCGGCTCGAGGCGCTCGAGAGCGGCCTCGCAGGGCGACACTATACGGTGTTGGACGCGCGCATCCAGCGCGATGGAGGTGACCTTTGGCTGATGAAGTGACGTCGCAACGCTGGCTGCGCGCGATCACCGGCAGCGCGGCGCTGCTGGCGATTGCCTTCTCAGCGAGCGCGCTGATCGTCCACGAGGGCCAAGCGGTTCTTGTGACTCGTTTCGGTCGCCCGGTGCGCGCGGACACCGGGGCGGGGCTGCACTGGAAGCTCCCGTGGCCCGTCGACCAGGCGACCTGGCTCGACATGCGGCGTCGCATGTACGAGGGCGGCCATACGGAGATGCTGACGCGCGACAAGAAGAACGTCATCGTGCGCACGTTCGTGATCTGGCGGATCGGCGACCCGCTGGCGTTCGCGCAGTCCATCGGCGCGGAGGGAGACGCGGAGGGGAAACTGGACGGCCTGCTCACGAACGCCGCGATCGGCACGCTCGGAGAGCACGACTTGTCCGCGATCGTGTCCACGAATCCCGAGGATCTGCAAGTGGATCGCATCGAAAGCGAGCTGCTCGCCGCGACCGCGCCGGCGGCGCGCTCGAGTTACGGCGTGGAGATCGAGCAGATCCGCTTCGAACGCATCGCGCTCCCCGAGGAGAATGTCCGCGCCGTGTTCGAGCAGATGCGTGCCGAGCGCCGTCAGTACGCGGCCAAGTTTCGTGCGGAGGGAGAGCGCGAGGCGAGTCGCATCCGCTCCGAGGCGGAGCTGGAGGCGGCGCGCGTCCGCGCCGAGGGCGCCGAACAGGAGGCGCGGATCCGCGGTCAGTCGGCGGCCGAAGTCGCGAAGGTCTACGCGGACGCCCACCGCGTCGATCCGGACCTGTACCGCTTCACACGCTCGCTCGAGTCACTCGAGAAGCTCGTCAGCGACGAGACTACTCTGATCCTTCGGACCGACGCCGAGCCATTCTCCCTGCTGCAGAGTCAGAGCGCGAAGTGAGGCGGGGCGGGGCGTCTTCGGAGCTGGCTCGCCTTGCCGCGCCGCTCGTGCGCGTGCTCGACGGCGCATGGCGGCGGATGCACTGGTGGCTTGCGCTGCTCGCGCTGCTCTACGCAGGGTCCGGGATCACCGTGATTCGGCCCGACGAGGTCGCTGTCGTGCTTCGCTGGGGGCGTCTCGTCGGCGACGCCGCCGGCACTCAGCTCCACGCGCCTGGTCTGCTCTTTGCCCTGCCTCGGCCGGTGGATCAGGTCGTTCGAGTCAAGACGAAGTACGTGCGCGAGCTGCAGATCCGAAGCCTCGCTCAGCCCTCGGACCGTCCGGCTTACGGAGACACGCTCGACCCGCTCGCCGTCGGATATGCGCTCACTGGGGACCAAAACGTGGTGCACGTCGAGATGAGAGCGAGCTACCGAGTCAAAGACCCCGCCGACTGGGCGTTCTACGGCCCGAAGTCGGAGGAGATCCTCCGGGTCGAGGTCGCCGCGGCGATGGTTCGATCGTTGGGAGAGGTGGGTGTCGACCCCGTGCTCTCCGACGGACGCAAGCTGCTGATCGCGGCGGCAACGCGACGCGCGCAGGCCGGACTCGACGCGGCCCACTCCGGACTTGCGCTGGTGTCACTCGAGCTGATCGGTCTGCGACCGCCCAGCGCGCTCTCGAGTGACTTCGATGCGGTGCAGAGCGCCTACATCGAGAGCGAGACGAGGAAGAAGGAGGCGCAGGCGTTCGCCCAGGACGTGGTGCCGCGTGCGCACGCGACAGCCGACGCAGCGGTGCAAGCTGCGCGCGCGGAGGCAGGCGCAGCGCGCGCGCTCGCCAACGGTCAGAGCGCCGCATTTCTCGCGCTCCACCGCGAGTACAGCGGCAACCCCGGCGTCGTTCGCGAGCGGCTGTACCGCGACGCGGTCGAGAGGGCGCTGGGTCGCGCCCAAGCCGTGCGTTGGATTCCCCCGCAGGCCTCGGGCAATGGCCAGCACACGCGTGTTCTGATTGCACCCGACATCGCAGGAGCGCGGCGCCCGAGTGCCGCGCCGCCGCCCGGCGAGGAAGACCCATGACGTCCGTCGCGCTCGGCGCATCGTCCGACCTGAATCTGCCGGCCTCGGGAAGTCTCTCTGCCGAGGAGCGCCGCCGGATCAGCGTGCGCCTCGGCGCGGGACTCACCGGCACTGCGCTCTTGGCACTCGGCACCTTGCTGCTGTATCTGGCACCGGACCAGTGGCAGCTGGGCGAGCTGATCCGCGGACTCGCCGCCGCAGTCGTCGGCGTTCCCATCCTCCTCTCCGGAGTGCGCGGCATCGTGACCGGTGACACGCGTCGCGCCACGGACCAGCTCGTCGCGATCGCCGTCCTGGCCGCCGCGGCAAGCGGTGACTTCGTGACCGCCACGCTGATCCCGCTCTTCCTCGAGGTCGGCCGCCTGTTCGAGGAACGGAGCTCCCTCGGCGCGCGCGCTGCGATCGACGGGATTCGCTCGCTCGCGGCACGGCAAGCGATCAGATGGCGGAACGGCGTCGAAGAGCGCGTCGACCCCGCCGCCCTGGCCGTCGGCGACGAGATCTTGGTGCGTCCCGGAGAGCGGATCCCCGTCGACGGTACGGTGCTCTCCGGCAACGCGGCGGTCGACCAGTCTGCAGTGACGGGTGAGTCGCGCCAGGAAGACGTCGGGCCGGGGAGCCCGGTGTTTGCGGGGACGGTCGCACTCGATGGGCTCTTGCGCATTCAGGTGCGCGGCGTCGGCACCGACACAGTGCTCGGACGCGTCGTGCGGCTCCTGGCCGACCTGGAGCGCGCCACGGTCCCCGTGTTGCGGCTCTTCGAGCGTCGCGCGGGAGTCTGGCTCCCACTCACGCTCACTCTCGCCGCGACGACGCTGTTCTTCTCCGAGGATCTCTCCAGAGCAATCGCCGTGCTGGTCGTGGCGGCGCCGACCGCACTCGTGGTTGCGGGGCCGGCCGCGATGGTCGCCGCGATGGCCGCGGCGACTCGCCTGCGAATCCTGATCAAGAGCACCGACTGTCTCGAGCGCGCGTCCGAGGTCGACACTCTCATCCTGGACAAGACCGGGACGGTCACGGTGGGCGCTCCCGCGGTGACCGAGGTGCTCCCGGCGGCGGGAGTCTCGGCCGAGGAGTTGCTTGGTGTCGCGGCCGCATGCGGCTTCGGATCGCTGCACCCGGTGTCGCGAGCGGTGGTAGCGGAAGCTCGCGCGCGAGGGTTGGCGGTGGCACCGCCGTCGGATGTCCAGGAGCGGCCGGGGCTGGGAGTGGTCGCTCAGGTCGAGGGCGAGGCGTGCGCGCTCGGGCGACGCGCGCTGCTCGTCGATCTCGGCTTAGATCCCGACGCCGGAAAAGTGACTGACGACTCGGATGTCTGGGTCGCGCAGGGGAAGCGCCTGCTCGGCCGCATCGTGCTTCGAGACGAGCCGCGGGCCGAGGCGCGCGCTGCGCTCGGCGAGATGCGGGCCCTGGGAATCGAGCGACTCGTGCTTCTCACTGGTGACCGCACGGCGATCGCCCGCGAGGTCGGAAACGCGCTCGGCGTGGACGACGTCGTCGCGGAAGTGCTTCCCGCGCAGAAGCTCGAGGTCGTGAGGGCGGAGCAAGCCGCAGGTCACTCGGTGATGATGGTAGGCGATGGTGTGAACGACGCGCTGGCGCTGGCGGGAGCAGACGTCGGCGTCGCGATCGGCGCCGAGGTGAACGAAGTGGCGCTCGGCGGAGCCGACGTCGCTCTACTCGGCGCAGACCTCGGCCGCCTGCCGCTGCTCGTACGGCTGGCGGACACCACGCGCGCCGTGATGGGTCAGAACGTCTGGCTCGCGTTCGGCCTCGCAACGGTGCTGATCGCTCTGGCGGCGGCCGGCGTACTCAACCCTCTGAGCGGGGCGCTGGCTCAGAGCGCCGCGGTGGTCGGCGTGGTCGTGAACAGCGCGCGCATCCTGCGCTTCGATCGCTAAGCGCGGTCGCACTCACTCGCCGGAGACATCCTGGACGCGCATCCTGAACTTGGCCAGCTCGGTGCCCTTCAGCCGGATGGGAACCGCGGCTGGCAGCGCCAGCGGATCGACGCGCACGTCGTCGAGAATGACCTCGAAGTAAAGGTGCGGCCCGGTAGCGATCCCCGTCTCACCGACGAAGCCGATCCGCTGTCCGCGAGTCACCCGATCCCCTGCGCGCAAGCCCGGAGCGAAGCGGGACAGATGCGAATAGGAGGTCTTCAGGCGGCCGTCGTGCCGGATGCGAAGATATCTGCCGTAGTTCCCGCGCCAACCGACGTCCTCGACGACCCCTGCCGCGGCGGCGACCACCGGCGTACCGAGCGGCGCGCCGAAATCGATGCCCTTGTGAAAGCGCCGATCTCCGAACACGGGGTGAATGCGCCATCCGTAGGGCGAGGTGATCGGTGCACCCGCTACGGGCTTCCGGAGGTCGAGCAGCGCGACGCCCGTGCCGTCGTCATGAACGAGCGCGAGCTCGCCGTCTCGTGTCTCGTAGCGATGAATCCGATGGAGCTTCTCTCCGTCGTCGATCGAGGCAGAGCGGAGCCTCACGTCGTCGATGCCGCGGCGTTTGGGCGTTCCCTGGTACACGACCGAGAAGCGAGCGTCGCGCGGCAGCACGCGGGGCAGATCGGGATCGAGCTGAAACGCCGCGACGATACCCCCGATCAGCACGGCCGGTACCTTCGCGCCGCGGAGAGAATGCGCGAAGCTCCGCCCCACGACGCCAATCACCTGCCGAAAGACCGCGTTGGCGTGTTCTCCCGCTACGAGAGTCACGCGTCGATCGTCGCCGAAGCGGAGGGTCAAGTCCCCGGCGTGCCCGGTCTCGAGACGAAGCGTGCGGACCCGGGTGCCTACCGGGCCGCGTTCGATCGTCAGTCGCATGCGATCGCCGGCCGTCAAGCTGCGCTCATCGAAGAGGTCGGCGAAAGCTCTCAGCAGCGCGTCGCGGTTCTCCGGGTCGATTCCTTCGCGCTCGAGGATCCGGAGGACGGTGTCGCCCCTCTTGACCGAGACATCGATCGTGCGCAGCGCGGCGCCTCCCGACAGGGGAATCGGGGCTGCCCGAAGCGCCGCGGGGAGAGAGACTCCGAGGCAGGAAGTCAAGATCAAGCGCCAAGCGCTGCGCGCGACTCGCCCCGTCGAGAACTGCCAACCCACGCCTCAGCATCCGCAAATCGGACCTGCAGTAGTGTGCGCCTGCTCACCTTGGCGGGTGGCGGCGACAGCGTCGCGCCTGTCCGCGTGGTTTACACAATTCGGTGACACGCGACGCGAGTGCGCGGACCGCGCGTTGACACCGCGAAGGGCCTCCGATACGTTGCGCGCCGATGAAGAGTGTCGCCGGGGCGTCAGTTCGCCGAGCAGCCTTGCTGGGCTTGCTCGCGCTGGCGTCGGCGACATTGTTGCCCTATGTCCACGCGATCGCGGGCGGCTGCGGTCACGCGAAGCCGGCCTGCGACGCCTCCGACCAGCGAGAGAGCGCGCGGGGCAGCGACAGTGGCTCGACGAGTCACGAGCGTCACTGTGGCGTCTGCGGTGAGTTCGCGCACGGAACGAGCCGGGCCCTCGCGCTCGCTCCCATGCCAGGGGTCGCCGCACCTCGGCTCGGCTTCATCCGTTCGCATTTCATTCCGGTCGTCGTTGCCTCCAGCGGCGACAGCGACATCGCAGGGGCGCGCGCGCCTCCCGCATCCCGTCGATCTGCCTAGAAAAAGTCGTCAGTCACTCTGAGACTCTTTTTGGAGGATGCGATGGGACCCGAACGCTCGGTGTCTCGCGCGGCCGCGGCGCTATTCGCGCTCGCCGTGCTCTCGTCTCCGGGATTCGGACAAGCCGAGACCCCGGAAAGCCAGGTTTCCCAGCTCAAGGCCGAGCTCGCCGCGACGAAGAGCGAGCTCTCTCGAACCCAGTCCGCGCTCGAAGCGCTCGAGCGCAAAGTGGACGCGCTCGTCGCGGCGCCCGCGACCGCCGCGGCGGCACAGGAGCCAGCGCCGAGGCTCGACACGGCGCGCATCGCCCCGGTCAACGCCGACAACCCCGGGATCAGCTTCGTCATCGATGGCCAGGCGTCGACGAACACGCAGGGCAACGACGGCGCCGGCTTCCTGCTCGCAACCGGGGAGCTCTTCATCTCCGCGCCGATCGACCCGTTCCTGCGCGGCTACGCGAGCATCAACGGCACGACGAACGAGAAGTTCAACATCGAGGAGGCGGCGCTGGTCACGACGGCGCTGCCGTACAACTTGACCGTGAAGGGCGGGCGCTTCATGGCCGACTTCGGGCGCTTCCCGCACTGGCACGACGAGGCGCTGCCGTTCGTCGACCGGCCGCCCTCGATCGAGAACTTCATCGGCGGTGAGTCGATCTCGGAGGGCGTGGAGACCTCGTGGCTCGCGCCGACCGACCAGTTCATCCAGATCACGCTCGGCGCCTACAACTCGGTCGGGGCGGCGCGGCTCGACGATCCCGGGGCCTTCGGCACCATGCCGGGGAGTCAGCGCTCGTTCAGCCAGTTCAGCTACATCGTGCGACCGCAGACGTACTTCGACCTCACGGACACCTTGAACCTCGAGCTCGGCGCGAGCTGGCTCACGATCCCGACGAACTCGGATCGAGAGCTGTACGGCGTCGACGTCACCTTCCGGCACCAGCCGGGAACGAGCAGCTTCTACCAGGGGACCGTCGTCGGGGTCGAGTGGCTCTGGAACACCGAGCAGTTCAACAACGTCGTGGTCGGCACGGATCCAGTCACCGGCGGGGACGTCATCGGCTCCGGAAGATTCCGGCGCGACGGCGGCTACGCGTACTTCGAGAGCTTCTTCAACCGGCGCTTCTCCTTCGGAGGGCGCTACGACTACGCGCAGCAGATCTTCGGGCCCGCGGACCGCCAGCGCACCGAGTCCGCTTTCGTGACCTGGCAGCCGTCCGAGTTCCAGCGCCTGCGCTTCCAGATCGACAACATCGGCATCACGGGCCAGGACAATCAGCGCTTCACCTTGCAGTGGACCGCCTTCATCGGGAGTCACAGCCATGGCTTTGCGGCTCGCTAGCTACCCACTCACACTCATGGTCTCGTTGTGTCTCGCGGCGCCGGCGACGGCGGCGCTGCGCGTGGTCGCCTCGTTGCCGGACGTCGCCGACATGGCGCGGCAGATCGGCGGCGCGCGGATCGAGGTCACGACCATCGCGGAAGGCGGCCAGGACCCGCACAAGGTGCCGGTGAAGCCCAGCTTCGTGACCAAGCTGAATCGGGCCGACGCGCTGGTGGTGCAGGGGCTCGGCCTCGAGCACGCGTATCTGCCGGCGCTGCTCGAGGTCGCGCGCAACTCGAACATCCTGCCCGGCGCGCCCGGCTACATCGACGCCTCGCTCTACATCCATCCACTCGAGATCCCCGACAGCCAGAGCCGGACGCAGGGCGAGCTCCATCCGCTCGGCAACCCCCACTTCAATCTCGACCCCACGCAGGGCAAGCTGATGGCGCGCGCGATCGCCGAGGGGCTGGAGCGCGTCGATCCCGACGGCGCCGAGGTCTACAGGGCCGGGCTCGCGAGCTACCAGAAGCTGCTCGACCAGAAGATCGCCGAGTGGGACAAGCTCGCGGCGCCGCTGCGCGGCCTCAAAGCGGTCTCTTATCACCCCGACCTGATCTATCTCGCGCGGCACTACGGGATCGAGCTCGTCGGCACCATAGAGACCAAGCCCGGCGTGCCCGCGACGCCGGGTCACTTGGAGGAGCTGATCGAGCAGATGAAGCGGCAGAAGGCGACCGTGGTGATTCGCGAGGTCGCCTACGAGCTGCCGCTGGCGCAGGAAGTTGCCCAGCGCACCGGCGCGCGCGTCGCGACCGTCTCGAGCTTGACCGGCGGTCTGCCGGGCACGACCACCTACGTGGAGTTCGTCGAGGCGAATCTGCGCGCGCTGCTCGCCGCCGCGACGGCAAAGGAAGCGAGTTAGGCGATTGGAGCCAGAGCTGATCAAGGTCGACCACGCGGACCTGGGCTACCCCGGGCGCGTAGTTCTGCGCGACGTCTCGCTCGAGCTGCGCAGCTCGGAGTTCGTCGCGGTGCTGGGTGCGAACGGCTCCGGCAAGACGACGCTGCTGCGGAGCTTGCTCGGATTTCTCCCGCCGCTCGGCGGGCGGATCGAGCGAGCCCCGCAGCTGCGCGTCGGCTACGTGCCACAGCGCGAGACGCTGGACGACCTGTATCCCGTGACGGGGCGCGACGTCGCCATGATGGGCACGTTCGGCGACGTTCCATTCTGGCGCCGGCTCGGCGCGCGCGAGCGGGCGCGCGCGCGCGCGGCGCTCGAGGCTTGCGACGCCACCGAGTTCGGGCGCACGCGCTACGCCGAGCTGTCGGGCGGGCAGCGGCAACGCGTTCTGATCGCGCGCGCGCTCGCGACGGAGCCGCAGATCCTGTTGCTCGACGAGCCGACGGCCGGCGTCGATCACGCCGCCGAGAAGGTCATCCTCGCGGTGCTCGGGCGGCTGCGCAGCGAGCGAGGTCTCTCGATC
>DATFUE010000512.1:0-9912 GCA_035261165.1 Myxococcota bacterium | reverse complement strand
GTCGATCCGCCCGCCACGGTGGCGCGCGATGCTTCGAGCTGCACGGGAAGGCGCTTCCGGATCGCCAATGACTGGGTGGCCGTGCTCGATCGCGAGCGGCTGTGGCGAGCGCTCGAGCGGACGCTCGTGTGAGCTCCGGGCCCACCACCTACGACGCGACGCTCGCCGCCCTCTTCGAGACGGAGCTCGAGACCACGCTCGCCGCGCTGGCACAGGGGATCGTGCAGCTCGAGGAGCACGACCGCGATCCGGCGCAGCTCGAGCGCGTGATGCGCGCGACTCACTCGATCAAGGGCGCCGCGAGCATCGTCGGCATCGACGCAGCGGTGCGGCTTGCGCATGCGCTCGAAGACTTCTTCACCTGGGCGCTGCGGAGCGATGAGGCCGTTGCCAAGGAAGCCATCGACGTGGTGTTGCAAGGAGTCGATGCGCTCACGTCGCTGCAGGTCGCCTGTCGGGGCGACCTGGCCGAGTGGGTGGCCCGCGAAGCTGAAGCGTGCACCCTCCTCGCCGGCAGGATTTCCGCGTTGGCCGGCGGCGGGGTTCCGCCTCGGCCGCCTCCCTCGACCCCATCCACCCTGGCGGCGAAGGCCGCGGTTCCTGCCGAGTCGGCCCCGGTTCCGACCGCGGCACCGGCACCGGCGGCGGAGCGCGTGCTGCGACTCACCGCGCAGAACGTCGATCGCCTGATCGGGCTCACGGGCGAATCCCTGGTGGAGGCGCGGCGGGTTGGCGGATTCGTCGCCAACCTGAGTCGACTCAAACGGCGCCTCTCCTCGCTCTCCGATCGGCTCCGAGAGGTGGAACGCCTCGCGGGCGCCTCGGCCGACCGCGCCGTAGCCGACGCCGCGAGCGCGAGCCGGAGTCACCTGGAGGAGGACCGCCGGGTCTTGTTCGAGGAGATCGAGAGCATCGAGAACTACGCGCGTCGCGTCGACGACCTCGGCGGACGGGCGTACCGAGAGACGCTGAAGAGCAAGCTGCGCCCCTTTCGGGAAGCGGTGGTGGGGCTCCCGCGCATGGTTCGGGATCTCGCACACAAGCTCGGAAAGGAGGCGAAGCTCGAGGTGCTCGGCGAAGCGACGCTCGTCGATCGAGACGTCCTGGAGACGCTCGAGTCGTGTCTGATCCACCTGTTGCGCAACGCTCTCGACCACGGCCTCGAGCTTCCCTCGGAACGCACCGCTCGCGGAAAGGCGGCGCGCGGCAGCCTCTCGATCGAGGCGCGGCACCACGCCGGCATGCTCGCGATCTCGGTCTCGGACGACGGCCGTGGGATCGACCCCGAAGCCATTCGCGCCCGCGTCGTCGAGAAGGGCCTCGCTCATGCGGCGCTCGCCGCCTCGCTGTCGCTGCCCGAAGTCATGGAGTTCCTGTTTCTGCCGGGATTCTCGACCGCGAACTCGGTCACGGAGATCTCGGGGCGCGGGGTCGGGCTCGACGCGGTGCGGAGCTCGGCGGAGGCAGCCGGCGGCAGCGTGCGGGTCACTTCGGAGGTCGGGCGCGGCGCCGCGTTCGACTTGCGGCTTCCAGTGACGCGCTCCGTGATTCTCTCGCTCCTGGTGGAGATCGCGGGCGAGCGATTCGCGTTCCCGTTGACCCGCATCAGCGAGATACTCCGCGTGCCGCGGGCCGCAGTGACGCCCCAGGAAGGCCGCGAGCTCTGCATGCATCGCGGCCAGAGCCTGGCGCTCGTCCGCGGCGCCCAGCTTCTCGGCTTCGAAGACGCGGCGCCGCCGGGCGAGGACCTGTGCATCGTCGTCTCTACGGAACGCGGTGCGGCTGTGGGGGTGGTGGTCGATCGCTTCCTGGGCCAACAGGAGCTGGCTGTTCACCCACTCGATCCGCGAATCGGGCGCGTGCAGGAGGTTTCCGCGACGGCGATCCTGGTCGATGGCTCGCCCGTGCTGATTCTCGACGTGGACGGGCTGTTCCGCTCGATCGACCGTCTTCTGGGCGAGCACGCTCTCACGACGGCGCGCCCCGCCGAGGCGCCGGGCGAGAAGCGCCCTGTGCGACGCGTGCTCGTGGTCGAGGACTCCATCATCGTGCGCGAAGCCGAGCGCCAGATCTTGGAGAACGCGGGCTACGCGGTGGAGACGGCCGTCGACGGCGTCGACGGGTGGAACCTGTTGCGCGCGGGTCACTTCGATCTCGTCGTGACCGACGTCGACATGCCCGGGATGAGCGGCATCGAGCTGCTGCGCAGCATACGCGCGGAGGAGCGGCTGCGGTCCATCCCGGTCGTGATCGTCTCGTACAAGGACCGACCGGAGGACAAGCTGCGCGGCCTCGAGGCAGGCGCGACCTCTTACTTGACCAAGACGAGCTTTCACGACCGCACCTTCATCGACGCGATCGAGGACCTGATCGGGACGGGTGTCTCGTGAGGATCGCGCTGATCTCCGACAGCGCGCGGACTCTCGAGCTGCTGCGCCGCGCAGCGCTTGCCAAGGGGGCGGAAGTCTGCGGCCGATTCGGGCAG
The DNA here is from genome assembly GCA_035261165.1 of Myxococcota bacterium. GTDB lineage: Bacteria > Myxococcota_A > UBA9160 > SZUA-336 > SZUA-336 > VGRW01. Next base: position 7,427 of record DATFUE010000512.1, on the reverse strand, counting down.
GCCGAGAGCGCCATCGCTCGCTTCTCCGAGGACCCCCCCGACCTGTTCGTCGTCGAGGTCGGCGCGATCGACGGCGGCGCGCTCCGCGCCATGCGACTCCTCGCAGCGCGCGTGACGAGCCCGGTGCTTCTCGCCGTCCACGCGGTCCACCCGCGGATGGACGAGGTCGCAGAGTGTCTCTCCGCAGGCGCCGTGGACGTCGCCGTGCTGCCGAGTGCCGAGGATCGAGCTCAGGTCGATGCGCTCGCCGGGAAGATCCGCACCATGCAGCGCCTGTCGCGCGCCCCGCGCGATCCGGGGACCTCACGGCGAGAGGTCGGCAGTGTCTCGCGAAGCGGAGCCCTGCTCGTCGCAATCGGCGGGTCGACCGGCGGGCCGCAGGCGCTCGCGGAGGTTTTGACCCGGCTGCTCAAGCCATGTCCGGCGGCGATCCTGGTCGCGATTCACATCGACAAGGCTTTCGTTCCCGAGCTCGCAAGCTGGCTCTCCGCCGCCACCGGGATCCGGGTTGACGTCGCGGAACGCGGTCAGTGGCCCGAGGCAGGACGGGTTCGGATCGCAGGGACCGACGACCACCTCGTGATGCGCGCCGACGGATCGCTCGACTATGCGCGCGACCCGGTCGACGCGCCGCATCGCCCATCGATCGACGCGCTGTTCGAGAGCATCGCGACGCACCACCGCGACCCGGGGGTCGCCGTATTACTCACCGGCATGGGCCGAGACGGGGCGTCGGGAATGCTGTCACTCCGGCGGCGAGGCTGGGTCACGATCGCGCAGGACGAGACCACGAGCCTCGTGTACGGCATGCCGAAGGCCGCCGCAGAGATCGGCGCCGCGTCGTCGATCCTCGCGCTCGACCGGATTTGCCCTGCCATCGCAGCCGCGATCAGCGAGCGCTCGCGGCGCAGCGAGCACGCCTCCCCGATTCGCTGAAGCAGCGCGCGCCACTCAGTGCGCGAACACCTGCTGCAGCAGCGACGTCGTGCGCGCCGCAGGGTCCTTGCGGATGCTCCTCTCCTCGTCCGCCACGATCTTGAAGAGCCCCGCGAGCGCCCGCTCGGTGACGTAGCCGGTGAGGTCGAGCTTGGGCACGGACGCGAACGGCGTGGTCGCGTACTGGCCGACGAGGGCGTCGTACTGCTGCGTCACGCCGACGTTCTTCATCGCCGCGCCGACGATCGGGCGGAACTTCGCGGTCAAGGGCGCCGTGGTCCTCTTCTTGAAGTAACTCGTCGCCGCGGTGTCGTTACCGCGCAGGATCCCAGCCGCATCGCTGAAGCTCATCGCCTTTATCGCGTCGACGAACACCGGGGTCGCTTCGCCCGCAGCGCTCTCGGCCGCGCGATTCATCGCGGCCTCGAGCTCGTCGACCTGCGCGCTCATGCCGACGGCGCGCAGCGCGGTCGCCATGCCGTCGAGCTTGCCGGGCAGCGAGATGCGGATCTTCGGGTCGTCGAGAAACCCACCGGGCTTCGAGGTCTGCTGCACCGCGCGCTCGGTCGCTACCCGGAGCGCCTCCTTCAATCCGGACGCCGTCGTCGCATCAGAGAGCTGCGACGCATAGCTGGCGAAGGCGATCACGAATGCGAGGGCTGCGAGCTGCATTTCACCACTCTATCGCATGCACGCTGCGCTCAACACCGACCGGGCTGCACTCGATCGTCAGCGAAACACTCGAGCTGCTCCCCGCGCGGGCCGAAGAAGCCGGACTCACTCTCAACCTGCGCTACCAGACCGCGCTTCCCGAGCGAGTCGACACGGATCCGGTGCGGTTGCGGCAGGTGCTCATGATCCGAGATCCTGTTCGAGGTTCGGGACAGCGGCAGCGGCCTCTCGGAGGAGCAGGTGCGGAGGATCGGAGTGCAGGATTGCGGGGCAGACCCGGCCCGCGAGCCGGCCGCTTCCGCTGGGCTCGGCGTCGCGCGGTGCCGGCGTCTGGTCGCGGGGATGGGGGGCTGGCTTGCGGCGTCGAGCGACCCGGGTCGCTGCAGCGTGCTCCGCTTCGCGATCCCGACGGGGCGCATCGAGAAGGTCGCCGTCGTGTCCGCGGCGGACCCGAAACCCGAGTCAGTCGCGAGCCTGGTCGGCTGTCGCGTGCTGCTCGCCGAGGATGGACCCGACAACCGCAAGCTCATCGAGCTCCTGCTGAAGCGCGAGGGGATCGAGCTGGTCTCGGTCGAGAATGGCCGGGCTGCGCTGGAGCGCGTCGCGGAGGCGGAGCTCGATGGTCTGCTGTTCGACGTGATCCCGATGGACATGCACATGCCGCTGCTCGACGGCTTCGAAGCGACGGAGCGACGCGAGGGCTGTCTCGCCGCCGGCTGCGACGATTTCCTGACGAAGCCGATCGACCGCGCGAGGCTGATCGCGACGATCGCGCGCTTCGCGAGAGACTCGAAGCGCCTTTAGAGCAGGCGCTCTAGGTACGCCGGCGCCTTCTCCTGGCAGGTCGCCGGTCGCGCTCGACCGGATCGCCCCCGGCCCTGACCCAGACTTGTGACTGGACCCATGCGCTTGAACCCGGCCCACCGATGGGGTCCAATAGCGACGGACCCGGAGGGCAAGTGATGGCGCGCAAGTTCCCGATCCGAACCCTGACGCCGACGATCGGCGCGGTGGTCGAGAACGTCGATCTCTCGAAGTTGCTCGCGCACGAGGAGATCGCCGAGATCCGCGCCGCGCTGCTCGCGCACAAGGTAATCTTCTTCGAGGACCAGCATGTGACTCCCAAGGAGCAGCGCGATTTCGCCGCGCGCTTCGGCGCCCTTCACACACACCCGCTGTACCCCGGCGTGCCCGAGGCGCCCGAGCTCTTCATCCTCGACAACCACGCGTCGAACCCGACCGACAACGACGCCTGGCACACGGACGTGACTTTCATCGAGACACCGCCGCTCGGCGCAATCCTCTACGCGAAGCTTCTTCCGCCAGAGGGCGGTGACACGCTCTGGTCGAACATGCAGGCGGCGTTCGAGGGTCTCTCGCGTCCGTTCGCGGACTTTCTCACCACGCTCGACGCGGTGCACGACTTCGCGCGCGGGTTCCCGGCGCGCGGCACCGTCGCCAAGGGCGCGGGCGCCGACAGGCACGCGAAGGCGGTCGAGGAGCACCCGCCGGTCGTGCACCCGGTCGTGCGCACTCACCCCGAGACCGGCGCGGACGGCCTGTTCGTGAACTTCGGCTTCACCTCGAAGATCGTGGGGCTGCGCCGCAAGGAGAGCGACGCGATCCTGAGCATGCTGTTCGAGCATGTGACCAGGCCCGAGTATCTCGTGCGCTGGAAGTGGACACCCAACTCGATCGCGTTCTGGGACAACCGAGTCACGCAGCACTACGCGGTGAACGACTACCTGCCGCAGCGCCGAGTCATGCATCGCGCGACGGTCCTCGGCGACCGGCCGGTTCAGCGCGCGCGCGCGTGACCCTGCCCTGCCCCCGGGACTCCTCCGTCGCTGCATTGGCGCGCGCCTCACATGCCGCTCCTCGAGGGCCACGAGGCGACCCTGCAGCTGCGCTCGCGCGGCTACCCCGGGCCGATCGTCGCCCTCACCGCGGGTGGTGCGCTTCGCGAGTGACTCGAGGCGCCGCAGCGCGGGAAGCGCATCGCTCACCTCCGCGCGAGGCGGCGATCGAAGCTGAACCGCTGCGGCGTACCCAGGGTGACCTTCCGGAAGCCCACGTGCGCGGGGTTCAGCAGGTAGTTCCTCTCCGCGGGCACGACGGCGCTGGGGACCTCGAGAACCGCGCTCTTCCCGGAGGCGATCCACGCGTCGCCGAGCTCGCGGAGCTGGATTGGAGCGGGGTAGGTGTTCCAGCTCTCCGGCAGCGCCGCGCGCTCCAGCTTGCGCACGAGCGCGGCCGGAAAGCGCACGGAGAGCAGCGAGTAACTCGCGAGCAGCGCGCTCTCCTGCAGGTGCACGAGAAGCTCTAGCGCGGCCAGCGAGGCGTTCTCGGCGGTGTACACCAGAGGGTGTCCCGGGCTGTTCCAGCGGCCGCCGTAGAGCCGCGCGCCCTCGCCGTCGAAGGCCGACGCGACGCGCGACGCCTTCACGATGCGCCACGCGACGGGCATCAGGGGAAGACGCCGTGCTCGAGCTTTCCGATCAGATTCTCGACCTCGCGCGCGCCCGTCTCGGTCTGCGCCGCCGCGAGCGGCGTTCGTCCGCCGAGCGCGGGCGCCTTCGCGCCGAGCCACTCGCGCGCCGCATCCGCGTCGCCCTCGAAGAGCGCGAGCGCCTTTCCGAGCAGCCGGGATGCGCGCACGAGTCGATCCGACTCGTCCGCCGCGAGCCTGCCCTCGCTGCGCCGGCGCGCGAGCGTGCGCGGGTTGATCTGAATCAGGGCGGCGAGCTGCTCCAGCGTGAGCGCGATGTTGCGCTGGAAGCGCTCGAGTGCGCCGTAGGCGAGGCCCGCGTGAATTCGCTCCAGAAGCGCCGCAGTGTCGACGACGCGCAGGCCCAGGAGCAGCAGGTGCGCGTTCTCGCCCGCGCGCTTCGCGCGCAGCCCCTCGCGAAACGCCGCGACGTCCGCGGACTCGGCCTGCGTCGCTGCCCGCGCCTGCGCGCGTCTGGCCCTGGGCATCCCACCACCTTCCAATTGGCAGAAGTATAGCTGCCATTTGGCAAAGGACCAGCCTACCCGAACGAAGACACCTCGAGCGTGGTCGCGCGGCGGGCGAGGAGGGCGGGGTAGAGGGCGCTCGCGAACACGGACGCGGCGACGAGCGCGAAGAGCAGCGCGAGGCGAGGCAGGTCGAGGTGGGCGTCGACGTAGAGGCCGAACTCTTCGCCCATGATCTCGAGCATCGGGCGCGAGAGAAGGAAGCCGAGACACGCGCCGCCGAGGAGCGAGAAGCCGGCGATCCCCGCGGCGTCGCCGAGGACGAGGGCGGCGAGCTGGTTGGGCGCGGCACCGGCGGTGCGCAGCAGGACGAACTCGCGCCGGCGCGCGGCGACGATGCCGAGCAACAGGTTCGCGATCGCGACGCCGCCGAGCAGGAGCGCGAGCATCGCCACGCCGAACAGCAGACCATCGAAGCGCGCCGCGAAGGTCGCTGCGCGCGCCAGCAGCTCCTCGTTCGAGGTGAAGAAGAGTGACTGCTGCGAGTACGTGGCCTTGCGGATCGCGTCGATCACGGGCGCGGGATCGCCGGCCACGAACAGCAGCGCGAAATCCGCGCCGGCGCGCGACCAGTGTGCGTCGAACGTGGCGAGGTCCATGTAGAGGATGCCGCTGGGGCCGGCCATCCCGAAGAGCTCCCCGGCGATCTTGAAGCGCTGCCTGCCCTGCGGAGTGGCAAGCTCGACTTCGTCGCCGGCCGAGAGCTCGAAATGGCGCGCGAACGCGCCCGAGACCCCCACCTCACCGCGTCCCAGCGCGGCGAGCACGGCGCGTTCCGCCCGATCGCGGTACCCCGACCTGCGCGCGAGCGAGACTCGCGATTCGAAAGCGGCGAGGAGGACCTCCTCCCCGCGCACGAGCATCGTCGTCTGAACCTGCTCGGACAGGTCGGCGACCCCCGGGATATGCCGAATGGTGTCGACCACCGAGGCCAGCAGCGGCGGCGCGGCTCCGTCGTCGAAGGCGGCGGTCGTGGTGATGTCGATCCCCTCGGGATAGCGCGTGCGGAGCGCGTTCAGGAGTGTCTCGCCGAAGCTTGCCGAGAGCACGATCCCGCCCGAGACGAACGCGACCAGGCAGGTGATCGCCGCGACTGCCAGCGCGGTGCCGCGCTTGCGCACGGCCAGGCCCGTGCCCGCGAGGTGCCCGACCCCGGGCACGAGGCGACCGAGGAGCTCGCGCGCGCCGTCGATTCCCGCAAGCGCCGGGGTCACCAGGCTCGCCGCGAGCGAGGTGCCGAGCGCCAGCAGCGCGAGCAGCCGGACTCGGGGCGGCATCCCCGGCGCCCAAGCCGCCGCGGCCAGAGCCAGCGCCAGGAGGCTCGGCCACGGTACACGCATGTGTGTACCCCCGCGCGGCCCCGCCTCCGCGTTCGGCTCGCGCGCCGCGTCGAGCACGTATCGCCGGGTCGCGAGCCGAGCAGGCCCGAGCGCGCCGCACAGCGCCCCGAGCACGCCCACGCCCAAGGCCAGCGCCACGGTCGCGCCGGACACCGAGACGTCCGACGCGCGCGTCGAGCCCGCTTCGAAGTACTCCGAGACCTGCGACAGCGTGGGCAGGAAGAGCTGCGCGAGCGCCCGGCCCGCGGCCAAGCCGAGCGCCGTGCCCAGCGCGGCGAACGCGAGTGAGTCGAACGCTACGAAGCGCGCGACCTCGCGCGCCGAGAAGCCGGTCGAGCGCAGCACCGCGAACTCGTGCAGGCGCCGCTCGACCGCGGTCGACATCGCGGCGTAGCTCAGCAGGCAGGCGACGAGCGACCCGATCGCGGCGATCATCCAGACCGCGGCGCGCAGCGCGCCCATGGTCTGATCGAGAGACGACTTGCGCATGCCGGGGCGGCGCACCGTCGCCGCGCCCGCGACGCGCCGCTCGAGCTCGGCGCGCAACGCGGCCAGATCCGCGCCCGGCGCCGGCACGACGTCGATCCGGTCCACCGAGTCGGCACGGCCGACGAGCGCCTGCAGCGCGTACAAATCCATCACCGCGATCTGCCCGCCGAACGCGCGCGCCACGCCGCGGTCCGCGAGCAAGCCTTCGACATGCAGCGTGTGTGCGCCGATCGGCGTGCGCACCTCGAGTGACTCGTCGAAGCCGGCCCCCGTCCTGGTCGAGACCAGCTCCGAGATCACGACCGCATCTGCGCGCGCCAGGAGCTTGAGCGCATCGGGCACCTGCGCGCCGCGGGCGCGAAGGTCGAGCCCGCGTCCGACGCCCTCCTCGAGCAGGTCTATCCCGAGCACGTGAATCGACAGCTTCGCCGCGTCGATCTGCAGGTTCGCCGTGAGCAAGGGGGAGGCGGCCGCGACGCCGGGCGCGGCGCGCACCTCGGCGACCAGGCGCTCCGGGATGCCCAGGGCGCCCGCGACGATCTCGAGCTGCGCGGCGCCGGCCAGCGCCTCCGCGGTGCGGTCCGCGAGCTGCTGCACGGCGCGCGAGCTCATCTCGAGGCTCGTGGAGAGGGCGACGCTCGCCGCGATCGAAAGCACCGTGACTGCGGCGAACACGGCGTTGCGCCCGAGCGCGGAGTTCAGGCCGAGCAGCGCGCCGAGCGGAACGCCCCAATCGCCGCCGATCACGGTCAGCTCGCGGCGGAGAGCGACGCGGCGCCGCTGTCTTCGTGAATCGACCCGTCGCGGAGCGCGATCACGCGATCCGCGTACGCGGCCGCCTCCGCGTCGTGAGTCATCATCAGAAACGTCGTCCCGCGCTCGTCGCAGAGCTCCCGGAAGAGGCGCAGCACCGCGCGCCCGGTCTCCGAGTCGAGGTTCCCCGTCGGCTCGTCCGCCAGCACGATCACCGGCTCG
>DATFUE010000511.1:0-2654 GCA_035261165.1 Myxococcota bacterium | reverse complement strand
CCAGCCGATGCTCCGGCGGCACGGAATCGAGCGCCGGCCCGGAGTGCGTCGGCGGGTAGAGGCTGCTGCGCGGGGGAGCGTAGGGAGAGTCGGGCGCCGAGGCTCTCACGGCCCGGTTGCGGCGGAGCGCGCGAGGCCGAGGAGCGACGCCCAGCCGGCGATCAGCAGCACGCCACCAATCGGTGTCACCGGGCCGAGCACGCGCAGCTCGAAGAGCACGAGGCCGAAGATCGAGCCCGAGAACAGCGCAATCCCGGCGCTGAAGAGACTCGCGGGGATGGTCACGCTGCGGCCGGTCGCCGAGGCATAGAGCGCGAGCGCCAGGATCGCCGTGCTGTGAACGAGCGCGTAGTGAGACGCGGTGTGCCAGGCCGCGAGCCGCTCGGGCGTCACCGACTCGCGCAGCCCGTGCGCGCCGAAAGCGCCGGCGATCACGGAGATCGTCCCGAGCACCCCCGCGACGACGACCCAGCTCACAGGTCGCGATCCGTCACCGCGCCGAAGGTCGCGCTCGAAACGAGCTTTGCGTACTTCGCGAGCACGCCGCTCGTGTAACGCGGGGCCGGCTGCTTCCAGGCTGCGCGCCGCTTCGCGATCTCTGCATCCGGGATGTTCAAGGTCAGCACGCGCTGCTTCGCGTCGATCGTGATCGAGTCCCCTTCGCGCACGAGCGCGATCGGCCCGCCGACGAACGCCTCCGGCGAGACGTGACCGACCACCATGCCGTACGTGCCGCCCGAGAAGCGGCCGTCGGTGAGCAGGCCGACGGCGTTCCCGAGCCCCTTGCCGATCAGCGCCCCCGTCGGCGCGAGCATCTCGCGCATGCCCGGCCCGCCCTTGGGCCCCTCGTAGCGAATCACGAGCACGTCTCCGGCGCGGATGCGGTCGGACATGATCGCGTCCATGCAGGCCTCTTCGGAGTCGAAGACGCGAGCGGGGCCGGTGATCTCGTGGATCTCGATGCCACTCACTTTGGCGACCGCACCCTCGGGCGCGAGATTGCCGCGCAGGATCGAGAGGTGACCCTCGGCGTAGATCGGGTTGCTCCACGGGCGCACCACGTCCTGACCTGCCGGCGGTGCGCTCGCCACGCGTGCCAGATTCTCGGCGATCGTCTTACCGGTCACCGTGAGACATTGGCCGTGAATCAGACGCTTCTCGAGCAGCATCTTCATCACCAGCGGGATGCCGCCGACTCTGTGCAGGTCGGTCGCGACGTAGCGGCCGCTGGGCTTCAGGTCCGCGAGCACCGGCACGCGGGCGCGCATGCGCTCGAAGTCGTCGAGCTCGAGCGGCACGCCCGCCGAATGGGCGATCGCGAGCAGGTGCAGCACCGCGTTCGTCGAGCCGCCTACCGCCATCACCACGGCGATCGCGTTCTCGAACGCCTCGCGGGTCAGGATCTTGCGCGCCGTCAGGTTCTTCTCGACGCACGCGACGAGCGCCGCGCCGCTGTCTGCCGCGCTCGCGCGCTTCTCCTCGGAGTCCGCCGCCATCGTCGAGCTGCCGGGCAGTGACAGACCCAGCGCTTCGATCGCGCTCGACATCGTGTTCGCGGTGTACATGCCGCCGCACGAGCCCTTGCCCGGACACGCGCGGCGTTCGATTTCGACGAAGTCCGTGTCGTTCATCTTGCCCGCGCCGTGAGCGCCGACGGCCTCGAAGACCGACACGATCGTGAGATCGCTGCCGTGATATCGGCCCGGTCGGATGGTGCCGCCGTAGACGAACACGGAGGGCACGTCCAGACGCGCGAGCGCGATCATCGCGCCCGGCATGTTCTTGTCGCAGCCGCCGACCGTGAGGACGCCGTCGTGCCACTGACCGCGGGTCACCGTCTCGATCGAGTCCGCGATCACTTCGCGCGAGACGAGCGAGCACTTCATGCCCTCGGTGCCCATCGAGATCGCGTCGCTGATCGTGATCGTGCCGTAGGTCTGCGGCATGCCGCCGGCGCGCCGCACGCCTTCGGCCGCGGCGAGCGCGAGCTCGCCGAGACCCGCATTGCACGGCGTGATGTCGCTGGCCGCGTTCGCGATGCCGACGATCGGCTTACCGAAGTCCGCGTCCGAGAAACCCACCGCGCGCAGCATCGCGCGATTGGGCGCGCGGTTGTCGCCTTCGGTGGTGACCGCGCTGCGGGGATTGCGTTTGTTCGCCACGACCTGACCTCCGGTGCGGCCGCGATTGTAACGCGAGTCGGAGCTAGACTGGCAGCGAAGAGGAGAACCCAGGCATGGAACGCGCGCTGTCCGTGGCTGCGACGCCGAGCTCGCTCGACGATCCGAAGGTGAAGAGCGTGCTCGATCGCCTGCACGAGGCCGCGACGGGCGACATGTTCCGCATGTTGGGACGCCTGCCGACGTTCTTGGGTGCGCTCATGAATCGGAGCCTCCCGGCGGCGGAAATGAGTCGCCGCTTCAAGGACGTGTACATCCCGCTCTCGCGACCGCAGGGGAAGCTCCTGTATCTCGTCGCGCGAACGATCGACGCGCGGCGCATCGTCGAGTTCGGCACGTCGTTCGGCATCTCCACCCTCTACGCGGCCGCGGCCGCCCGCGACAACGGCACCGGCCGAGTCATCGGCTCGGAGCTCGAGCCCGGCAAGCGCGCGAAGGCGGTCGAGCACCTGAACGAAGCGGGCCTCGGCGGGG
>DATFUE010000510.1:0-2372 GCA_035261165.1 Myxococcota bacterium | reverse complement strand
GATCGAGGCAAGCGCGCGCCGGTGCGAGGTCCAGCGCCTCGGCGTGCGCGCGCGCCGGGGCTGAAAATGCGAGCAGCAGCGCTACGAGCATCCCCACGTGCGGCCGAGCCATGCGTTCTCCTATAGTACGCGACCCCGTGCGCCGACACGTCCGTGCCCCCGCTCTCGCGATCGCTCTATGGTTCGGGATGCTCGCGCTCTGCGTGCCGATTCGCACGCGCGCGCAGACCGCCCCCACCGGCGACGAGCAAGTCTGGGTCGACCTCGCCGCCCCCATCGACGGGCTCGTGCAGCAGCTGCCGGTCGGAATGGTGGAAGTGCGCGGCTCCACCGGCGCGGGGCGCTCCCGCTACCACGACGTCGCGATCGTGGTCGATCTCTCGGCGAGCACCCGGCTTCCCTCGGGGGTCGACGTCAACGAGAACGGGCGCGTCGGCAAGTCGGCGCCGGAGATTCGTGAGGACTACTGGGGCGACGGCTCGCCCGAGAAGTTGTGCGACGACGACGGAGACACGATCGCCGCCGCCGAGATCGCGGCGGTGCGCCGGCTGTTGAAGCTGCTCGATCCCACGCACACGCGGGTGGCGCTGATCGCGTTCGGCGACAAGGCCGAGCTGGTCGCCCCGCTCAGCGCCACGCGCGCGGAGCTGTCCAAGGCGCTCGACGATCTCGATCACAAGCACGGCTGGTTCGGCGGCACGAACTACGCCGCGGCGATCGAGACCGCGATCGCCGCGCTGGAGGCCGCCAAGCCGACCGGAACGACCGAGCGCAAGCGCAGCATCCTGTTCCTCTCCGACGGCTATCCGACGATGCCCCAGCCCGAGCCGCTGCCGGCGAAGGAGGCGATCGCGGCGGCGAAGCGGGCGGGCGCAGCGCAGGCGCACCTGCACAGCTTTGCACTGGGGCCCGAAGCGGTGCGCGGGCGCGACATTCTCTCGGTGATGTCGCGCCTCGCCGACGGCTCGCTCACCGAGATCGACCGCCCGGGCGACGTGCTGTTCCATCTGCCTTCCGTCGAGCTGTCGGAGGTCGCCGAGGTGCAGCTCGAGAACGAGACCACGAAGCAGCCGGGGCGCGCCGTGCGCGTGCTGGCCGATGGAACGTTCGACGGCTTCGTGCCGCTCGAGCGCGGACGCAACGTGGTGCGCGTGACCGCCGTCGGCATCGGCGGCGGCCGGCACGAAGAGACTCGCGCGGTGTTCTACAACCCGGCGCCCGGCACGTCGAAGGAAGTAGAGCTCGAGGTCTCGCGCCTGCGCGACCTGCTGCGCGATCGCTCGGTCGAAGTCGAGCTCGGCCGCGAGATCCAGCGCGCCCGCGAACAGCGCCGCCAGCGCCAGAAGGAACTCAGAATCGACGTGGATCGGAAGTCCGACCCGAACACTCCAAAGTGAGAAGGGGCGGCCTCGTGAGAGGCCGCCCCTTCAGTTGTGACTAGTGCGCTGGCTTGGGCCCTATCGACCGAGTGTCTTCAGCCGCGTGGTGTCGTAGTACTTGCGGCTCTCGTCGACCGTGAAGGGGAACGCGTTCGCGTTGTCGAACTGACCCGTGTGCGAGTTCCCGTTCTGTACGTTCGCGACCATGATGTCCGAGTAGTTGAGCGTGTTCCTGCCCTTGTTCTCTTTGACCGGGCTGTCCTCGCTCCACTTGAAGACGCTGGCGATCATGCGGTACGGCTTGCCCGCGCGGTCGTACATGATCGAGTACAGCGGCATCATCGTCTCGTTGTCGTACCAGATCTTCTTGCGGCTGTAGGGGTGACCCTTCTGGCGCGGAACGTCGTCCAGCTGGAACACCTTGCGCTTCTCGAAGGTCTCGTCGGCGAACGGCATCGAGTTGTACGGGCCGAACTTGCAGTGGAACCACTCCTCGTCCGTGCCCAGGCGCGCCATGTTCCGCGAGGCGTCCTTCTCCTCGGGGATGATGCTCGGGAAGCAGGTGCGCTTGGAGTTCATGACTCCCGCCTTCGTCGACTCACCCTTGAACTCCCACTGGTGGTCCCACACGTAGCCCGCGAAGATGTAGAAATCCTCGAGGGTGAACTCCGTGCCCAGCAGTGAGTCGCTCTTCTGCGTGGCCGCGATGCGGCGCACGCGGCGCAGCGCCGGGATGTACGCCCAGGTGTCGTCTTCCTTGCCCTGCTCGGTGTAGCGATAGAGCAGGAACATCGTGCCGCGCAGATCGAACGGCGTCTTGACGTCGAAGAACTCGGCCCACTCGACGTTCGTGCCCTTCTCGAGCTCCGACGTCGCGGGCAGGAGGTCCGCGCGGTGACTGAAGTAAGTGCGGCGGTACTCGCCCTGGCCGATGCGCCAGACTTCCTTGCCGTTGTTCCGCATGTTGCTGAAGCCCCAGTGCGGGAGATTCAG
>DATFUE010000509.1:0-3287 GCA_035261165.1 Myxococcota bacterium | reverse complement strand
CTCCTCGCCGAGATAGGCGCCCCAGGGCCAGACGATGATCGCGACCTGAGTCGGGTTGTCCTTGGGCAGGAGGCCCATCGCGCCCGCGCCCAGATACACGAGCGGGCGGATGTAGCCCTCGCTCATGCGGTTCGCGCGCAGCGTGTCGAGAATCGCCGTCTCGATCGCATCGTGGTCGTACGACATCGCGATCTCGACGATGCGCGCCGAGTCGAACAGGCGCGCGACGTGTTCCTTCAGGCGAAACACGTTCCCCGCGCCGTCGTCGCTCCGGTAACAGCGGATGCCCTCGAAGACGCCCAGGCCGTAGTGCAACGTGTGCGTGAGGATGTGCACGTTCGCGTCGTCCCACGGGATCAGCGCGCCGTTGTGCCAGACGCGCTCGGTCTTCTCGACGCCCACTACTTCTTCTTTCTCCCGAACAACCGACCGCCGCCCGTGTCGTCGCCCTTGGCGCGGCGCATCTGGATCAGCCGGAGCTCGCGGTTCGCCTCGACGTGGTCGGGGCGAAGCTCGATCGTCTTGCGGAACATTTTCTCCGCTTCCGTGTGATCTCCGCAAGCCTTCCGGATCTGACCCAGGTAGTAATAGATGCTCGGCGACTGCGGCGAGAGCGCGATCGCCTTCTTGATCTGTTCGAGCGCGGGCTCCGCGTTCCGCAGGCCCTGGTCCTGCTGCTGGAGGAAGAGGACCCAGCCGCGCAGCGCGAAGAACTCGCCCTCGTTCGGGTCGAGGTCGAGCGCCCACTTCAAGGCCTCGAGCGACGCGACCCAATCGCGGCGGCGCATCGCTTCCTCGGCGCGCTGGAACTGCTGCTCGGCGGTGAGGATGCGCGTGACTTCCTGGCGGGTATCCCCCTGCGCGCCGCGAGTGCGCTTCAGCTGCGAGACGTACAGCTGGCGCTTCTCGGGCGACGCGAGCACGTCGTGCGCCTCCGAGATGCGCGCGAACACCTTGCCGGCGAGCTCGATCAGCTCGGCCGAGCGCCGCCCCACCTTGTCGGGATGGAAGGTCTTCGCGAGCGCCATGAACGCCTTGCGCACCTCGTCGCCCGGGGCGTCCTCCGCGACACCTAGCGCCTCGAAGTGGTTCTGGGTCTTGTGCTTCGCGAGTGTCTCGCGCAGCTTGCCCTCGAGCGCGCGGATGGCACCGGTCGATCCGACACCGGGAAGTGTACGGGGCGTGGCGGAATCGTCGACGCGCACCGCCAGCGCGCCGATCAGCCACAGTCCGTAGAGGGTGCTGGCGTGCTCCTTCAGCAGCGAACCGAGCGAGCGCGTCTCCCTGACCGACTCGTAGAGCACCTTCACGGCGTCCGCGTTCTCGCCGTCTTCCAGCGCGAGCACCTCGGTCGAGACCTCGCAGGCCTGATAGGGCTCGAGGCGCTTGGCGATGATCGAGGGGCTGACCCGGTGCACGCCGCGCAGCACGGTCAGCCGCGGAGTCCAGCCGAGCAGCTCCGAGGAGAGGCTCACCGCGCGCACGCCCGTCTGGGTCCAGGTGCGGCCCTCGGTCCAGGAGAAGATCTCGGTGAGCTTGTCCGCCGACTGATCCGCGAGCGTGTCGCGCAGCACGAGCTCCGTGATCGCGCCCAGCTCCACGAGCAGCTCGCCCTGGCGCTTGCCGGTAACCTTCGAGCGCCGGATCGACTCGTTGAAGGTGAGCTCGTCGATCCGCCCGGCGTCGAGCAGCCTGCGGCCGAGTGACTCGCGCGCGAGGTTCGAGCGGACGGCCAGCGGCATGCCGTTCTCGAGCACCACGATCTTCTTCCGCTTGCCGGTCTCGAAGTGGACCGCGCCCGTGGTCTTGGCGCGCATCGCGCTCCACAGCGCCTCGATCGCGGGCTCCTTCGCCAGGTCGACGGCGTCGCTCGGGGTCGCCAGCTCGGGCGGCGTGGGCTTCCCGATCAACTTTGAGACCTGATCGATCAGCGTGTGTGACTCGATCGGCTTCTCGAGGAACGCCTTGCCGCCCGCGGCGAGCACGCTGCGCAGGGCATCGACGCCGCGGAACACGCCGCTCATCGCGATGATCGGGATCCTGCGCGTCGCCTCCGCGGCCTGCAGCGTGCTCATCACCGCCTGCCCGTCCCGCTTCGGCAGCAGGAGGTCGACCAGCATCAGGTCGGGCGTGGCCTTCGCCACCTCGCTCAGCGCGGCGTTTCCGTCGTGCGCCTGGCGGCAGCTGTAGCCGGCCTGTTCGAGCGCGCGCGCGAGAACCCGAGCGAGCGCCCGATCATCCTCGACGATCAGGACTTCCAACGACGCCATACCCCGCGAACACGGTTGTATCCAGTGGAGTCATCGGCCGCTGGGTCGCTCCCGTTGAGCCGCAAGACCCGGCGCAAACGGCGGACGGATCACGCCTCGTTCGGTGATGATGGCCGTCACAAAGTCCGCTGGGGTCACGTCGAAGGCCGGGTGCAGGGCCACGACGCCCTCGGGCGCGATGCGCCGCCCGGCGATCGTGGTCACCTCGGCCGGGCTGCGCTGCTCGATCGGAATCTCGCGGCCGCTCGCCAGCGACAGATCGACGCTCGAGAACGGGGCCGCGACATAGAACGGGATACCGTGCGCGCGCGCCAACAGCGCCGCGCTGTAGGTCCCGATCTTGTTCGCGACGTCGCCGTTGGCGGCGATGCGGTCCGCGCCGACGATGACGACGTCGATGGCGTGTTGCGCCATGAGCGCTCCGCCCATCGAGTCCGTGATCAGCCGCACCTCGATGCCGTCGCGCGCCAGCTCCCACGCGGTGAGCCGCGCGCCCTGCAGGAACGGGCGGGTCTCCTGCGCCACGACGTGCGCCAGCCGGCCGTCGCGCGCGGCGCTGCGCACGACCCCGAGGGCGGTGCCGTAGCCGGCGGTCGCGAGCGCGCCGGCGTTGCAGTGAGTGAGCACGCGCGCTCCGAACGGCAGCAGCGCCGCTCCGGCGTCGCCGATCGCGCGACAGCTGGCGACGTCCTCGTCGGCGATGCGCTGCGCCGCCGCGCGCGCCTCGGCGCGCAGCGCGCCGGCGCCGGCCCCGCGAGCGAGCGACGGCGCCAGCTCGGCGCGCATGCGCTCCAGCGCCCAGCGCAGGTTCACCGCGGTCGGGCGCGTGCGGCCCAGGCGCGCGATGACACGCTCCAGTGTCGCCTCGAGCTCCGTGTCGGGCGCGCGCTCGAGATCGATCGCGACGCCCATCGCGGCGGTCACCCCGATCGCCGGCGCGCTCGCGACCGCCGGCTACGGCACCGCCCTCGGGGTCGTGCGCAGCGCCGCGCGCGACGGCCGGCTGGCGCACGTCGT